>JBKCUM010000064.1:0-42804 GCA_046318395.1 Rubrivivax sp. | reverse complement strand
GCACGGCGGCGCGGTGGTGAACATGACGGCCGACTTCCGCAACGGCATGCCCGGCATGGGCCACAGCGGTGCGGCTCGCGCCGGCATGAGCAACCTGACGATGACCGCGGCCTTCGAATGGGCCCACGCCAACGTGCGGGTGAACGCGGTGGCGCCGGGCTGGATCGCCAGCAGCGGCATGGACACCTACGGCGGCGCGATGCGCGGCATCATCCCCAAGCTGAAGCAGCACGTGCCGCTGCGCCGCATGGGCGTGGAGGCCGAGGTGTCGGGCGCCATCGTGTTCCTGCTGTCGCCGGCCGCGGCCTTCATCACCGGGGTGACGCTGCAAATCGACGGTGCGGCTTCGCTGGGCAGCGACATCTTCCCGCTGGGCAGTGAGTCCACGTCCACGCCGTTCGACGGCTTCCACCGCGCCACCGTGCCCGATGTGTTGAAGCCCCAGCCCCAGGGCCAAACCACCACCGGCGGAAAGGCCTGAGATGCCGACCCTGGGCACCCAACTCGACCCCCGCTCCCCCGCCTTCCAGGCCAACCGCGAGCGCATGACGCAGCGCCTGACCGAGGTGCAGGCCTTGCAAGCCCTGGTGGTTCAGAGCAGCGAAAGCAAACGCGCCAAGTTTGAACAACGGGGCCAGCTGTTGCCACGCGAACGGGTGGCCCGTTTGCTGGACCGCGGCAGCCCCTTCCTGGAGCTGAGCCCGCTGGCAGGCCTGGGCATGCACGACGACGACGGCAAGAAGAGCGTGCTGGGCGGCGGCAGCATCGTGGGCATTGGCGTGGTGGCCGGCAAGCGTGTGCTGGTCAGCGCCAGCGACAGCGCCGTGAAGGGCGGCACCGTGGCGCCCATGGGCTTGAAGAAGGCCCTGCGCGCGCAGGAACTGGCGGCGCAGAACAAGCTGCCCTTGGTGGCCCTGGTGGAAAGCGGCGGCGCCAACCTGATGTACCAGGCCGAGATCTTTGTGGACGGCGGCCGCACTTTTGCCAACCAGGCGCGGCTGAGTGCCGCCGGCATTCCGCAGATCGCCGTGGTGCACGGTTCTTCCACCGCCGGTGGTGCTTACCTGCCGGGCCTCAGCGACTACGTGGTGCTGGTGAAAGGCCGCAGCAGCATCTACCTGGCCGGCCCGCCGCTGGTGAAAGCCGCCATCGGCGAAGACGCCAGCGACGAAGAACTGGGTGGCGCGCAGCTGCACGCCGAGGTGACCGGCCTGGGCGAGTACCTGGCCGACGACGACGCGCACGCCATCGCGCTGGCGCGCGAGGTGCTGGGCCAGCTGCCCTGGGACACCGTGCCGCAGCGCCCCGCTGCACCGGAACCGCTGTTCCCGGCCGAAGAATTGTTGGGCGTGGTGCCGGCCGACGAGCGCGAGCCTTACGACGCGCGGGAAGTGATCGCGCGGCTGGTCGATGGTTCCGACTTCCTGGAATTCAAAGCCCGCTACGCCGCCGACACCGTGTGCGGCCACGCCAGGCTGAACGGCCACGCCGTGGGCCTCATCGCCAACAACGGCCCCATCCAGCCCACGGGCAGCACCAAGGCCGCGCAGTTCATCCAGCTGTGCGACCAGTCCGGCACGCCGCTGGTGTTTCTGCAGAACACCACGGGCTACATGGTGGGCAAGGCCGCCGAGCAGGCCGGCGCCATCAAACACGGCAGCAAGATGATCCAGGCCGTGGCCAACGCCCGCGTGCCCAAGTTCACCGTGGTGCTGGGTGGCAGTTTTGGTGCCGGCAACTACGGCATGTGCGGCCGGGGTTTCGACCCGCGTTTCATCTTCGCCTGGCCCAGCGCCCGCACCGCCGTGATGGGCGGCGCGCAGGCCGCGCAGGTGATGGACATCCTGAACCGCAGCAAGCTGCAGAAGATGGGCCTGCCCGCCAACGACGAGGCCCTGGCCGCCATGAGCGACAGCCTGCGGCGCCGCCTGGACGCCGAGAGCCAGGTGCTGTTCGGCACGGCCCGGCTGTGGGACGACGGCGTGATCGACCCGCGCGACACGCGCCGTGTGCTGGCCCTGTGCCTGGACCTGGCGGCGGAAGCCGCGGCGCGCACGCTGCGCCCCAACACCTTTGGCGTGGCGCGGTTCTGAACCGCTTGTGCACCGCCCAGCGCTGAACCACCCCACCAGAACACCCGCAGGAGACAAACCATGCAACTGACCGCCGAACACCGCGCCCTCGCCGACACCGTGATCAAGTTCTGCGACAAGGAGATCAACCCCTTTGTCGCCGAATGGGAAGCGGCCGAAGAGTTCCCCAGCCACGCGCTGTTCAAAAAACTGGGCGACCTGGGCCTGATGGGCCTGAAGTACCCCGAAGAATTCGGCGGTGCCGGCCTGGACTTCAGCTACAGCATGGTGATGGCCGAAGCCCTGGGCCAGGCCAACTGCGGCGGTGTGCCCATGGCCATCGGCGTGCAGACCGACATGGCCACACCGGCCTTGGCGCGTTTCGGCAGCGACGAACTGCGCAAAGCCTGGCTGACGCCGACGATTGCCGGCGACATGGTGGCCTGCCTGGGCGTCAGCGAAGCCGGCGGTGGCAGCGACGTGGCGGCCATCAAAACCACGGCGCGCAAGGAAGGTGGCGACTACGTCATCAACGGCAGCAAGATGTGGATCACCAACGGCCTGAAGGCCGACTGGTGCTGCCTGCTGGCCAACACCAGCGAAGGCCCCGTCCACAAAAACAAGAGCCTGATCGTCGTGCCCATGGACGCGGCCGGCATCAGCAAGCAGAAGATCAAGAAGATCGGCATGAACAGCAGCGACACCGCCCAGCTGTTCTTCGACAACGTGCGCGTGCCGCAGCACCACGTCATCGGCCAGGAAGGCATGGGCTTCGCGTTCCAGATGCTGCAGTTCCAGGAAGAGCGCCTGTGGGGCGCGGCCAGCTCGCTGCGCAGCCTGGACCGGCTGATCGACCAGACCATCGCCTACACACGCGAGCGCAAGGCCTTTGGCAAAGCTCTGCTGGACAACCAGGTCATCCACTACCGCCTGGCCGAACTGCGCACCGAGGTGGAAGCCCTGCGTTCGCTGACCTACCGCGCGGTGGAGATGTACATCGGCGGCAAAGACGTCACCAAGCTGGCCAGCATGGCCAAGCTGAAGTGCGGCCGCTTGAGCCGCGAGGTGACCGACAGCTGCCTGCAGTACTGGGGCGGCATGGGCTTCACCTGGGACAACCCCATCAGCCAGGCCTACCGCGACAGCCGCCTGGTCAGCATCGGTGGGGGGGCCGACGAAGTCATGCTCGGGATCATTTGCAAGCTCGAGGGCACCCTCCCCGGCAAACAGGCCTGACCATGGAAGACACGCTGCTGCTGCGCCAGGACGGGCCGGTCCTGCACATCACCTTGAACCGGCCGGCGGTGCGCAACGCCATGTCGCTGGCCATGGTGCAGGCGCTGCGCCAGGCCCTGGCCACGGCCGAAGCCCATGGGCAGACGCGCGTGCTGGTGCTGCGCGGGGCCGGTGGCCATTTCTGCGCCGGGGGCGACCTGAAGGACATGGCCGGGGCACGTTTGCAACTGGCCGACGACCCGCAGGCCGTGGCCAAGGTGAACGCGGCTTTCGGTGAACTGTGTGTGGCCTACGCCAACACCGGCCTGGCCGTGGTGGTGCTGCTGGAAGGCACGGTGATGGGCGGTGGTTTCGGCCTGGCCTGCGTGGCCGACGTGGCGCTGGCGGCCGACACCACGGTGTTCCGCCTGCCAGAAACCAGCCTGGGCGTGGTGCCGGCGCAGATCGCGCCCTTCCTGGTAGAGCGCCTGGGCTACAGCGAAGCCAAACGCCTGGCCGTGACCGGTGGGCGTGTGAACGCCGAACAAGCCCTGCAACTGCGCCTGGTGCACGAAGTACACACCACCGAAGCGTTAGGCGCCGCCCTGCAGCGCACGCTGGGCGACATTCTGCAATGTGCCCCCGGCGCCGTGGCCGCCACCAAGGCGCTGATGGCGCAGGCGCGGCTGCAAGCGCCGGCCAGCCTGGTGCAGGCCGCGGCCCAGGGGTTCTCGACCGCGGTGCTGGGCGCTGAAGGGCTGGAAGGCACCACGGCTTTCCTGCAGAAACGCCCTGCGGCCTGGGTGCCTGTGGCCAGCGCCCAAGACTGAAAGCCGCCATGACTTTCCACAAGATCCTGATCGCCAACCGCGGAGAAATTGCCTGCCGGGTCATCCGCACCGCGCACCGCCTGGGTTACCGCACCGTGGCCGTGTTCAGCGAGGCCGACGCTGGCGCGCCCCATGTGCAACAGGCCGACGAGGCCGTGTGCATCGGTGCGCCGCCTGCCGGCGAGAGCTACCTGAACATCGCCGCCTTGTTGGACGCCGCCCGCCGCACTGGCGCCGACGCGGTGCACCCCGGCTACGGCTTCTTGAGCGAACGCGCCGATTTCGCCCAGGCCTGTGCCGACGCCGGCCTGGTCTTCATCGGCCCACCCCCGGCGGCCATCGCCGCCATGGGCAGCAAGGCCGAAGCCAAACGCCGCATGTTGGCCGCGGGCGTGCCCTGTGTGCCCGGTTACCTGGGTGACGAACAAAGTGAGGCGCGCCTGCTGGCCGAGGCCGAGGCCCTGGGCCTGCCCCTGCTGGTGAAGGCCGTGGCCGGGGGTGGTGGGCGCGGCATGCGCCTGGTGCACCAGCTGTCGGAATTGCCCGCGGCCCTGGCCAGCGCCCGCCGCGAGGCGGAAAGCGCCTTTGGCGATGGCACGCTGATGCTGGAACGCCTGGTGGAGAGTGGCCGCCACATCGAGGTGCAGGTGTTCGCCGACGCCCACGGCCAAGTCATCCACCTGGGCGAGCGCGACTGCACGGCCCAGCGCCGGCGGCAGAAGGTCATCGAAGAAGCACCGTCGCCGGTGGTGTCAACCGCCATGCGCGAAGCCCTGGGCCGCGACGCCGTGGCCGCGGCGCGTGCCGTGGGCTACCAGGGCGCAGGCACGGTGGAGTTCATCGTCGACGCGCAGCTGAACCACTGTTTTCTGGAGATGAACACGCGGCTGCAGGTGGAGCACCCGGTCACGGAATGCATCACCGGCCTGGACCTGGTGGAATGGCAGCTGCGCGTGGCCGCGGGCGAACCCTTGCCACTGACGCAAGACCAGGTGCGCTTCACCGGCCACGCCATCGAAGTGCGCCTGGTGGCCGAAGACCCGTACGACGGCTGGAAGCCGCAGACCGGGCGCATCGCCGGCTGGTTGCCGGGCCAGGCCGAGGCGCTGGGCGTGCGCGTGGACCACGGCATCGCCGAAGGCGGTGAGGTCTCGCCGTACTACGACGCCATGGTGGCCAAGTTCATCGCGCACGGCAGCAGCCGCGCCGACGCCACGCGCCGCCTGGTGCGCGCGCTGGAACAAACGCCGCTGTTCGGCCTGGCCAACAACGGCCGCTTCTTGCGCGACCTGTTGTTGCACCCGCAGTTCGCGCAAGCCGAACTCAGCACCACGCGCTTGGACGAATGGGCCACCGAGGGTGCCGCGCTGCTGCAGCGCCCTGCCCCGCCCGAGGCCGCCTGGCGCCTGGCCGCGGCCGTGTTGGGCGGTGAAACCCCGGGTGGTGGCAAACCCGCCAGCGTCGCGGCTTTCGACCTGACGCTGCGCTGCCAGGGCCAGACCCGGGTGCAACGCTGCCCGCCTGCGAACGTGGACCTGCTGGGCTTGGTCGGCCCCACGCTGCGCTACCGCCTGGACGGTGTGCAGGGCCAATGCCCGGCCCGCCTGGACCAGCGCCGTGAAGGCCGAAGCTTGCACCTGGCCTTGCAGAGCGCGGTCTTCGTGTTCGAAGAACCCTCGCCCTTCCCTCAGGCCCACACCGGCCCGGACCCGCGCCGCGCCCGCGCCCCGGTGGCCGGCGTGGTGGCCCAGGTGTTGGTGGCCCCGGGCGACACCGTCGCCGCTGGCCAGCCCCTGGTGTGTGTGGAGGCCATGAAGATGGAGATGTGGCTGAACGCCGCCGCCGCCGGCACCGTGCGTGCCGTGTTGGTGCAAGCCAAGGACCCGGTGGCCGCAGGCGCCGTGTTGGTAGAACTGGAGATCACCGAATGAACAACGCCGCCCACAGCCGCGACAAAGCCATCCTCACCTGCGCGCTGACCGGCGTGCTGACCAACCCGCAACAGCACCCGGTGCCCGTCACACCGGCGCAGATGGCGGCCGAAGCGCGCGACGCCTTCAACGCCGGCGCCAGCATCATGCACGTGCACCTGCGCAGCCAGGAGCCCGGTTTCGGCCACATGCCCAGCTGGGACCCTGACGTGGCCGAGGCCGTCATTGGCGCCATCCGCGAAGCCTGCCCCGGCGTCATCATCAACCTGACCACCGGCGTGGTGGGCAAGGACATCAGCGGCCCCGTGGCCTGCCTGCGCCGTGTGCGCCCCGAGGCCGCGGCCTGCAACGCCGGCACGCTGAACTACCTGAAGATCAAGGACAACGGCGACTGGGCCTGGCCACCCATGGTGTTCGACAACCCGGTGGCCAAGGTGCAGCAGTTCCTGGACGTGATGAACGAACTGCACATCCACCCCGAGTTCGAGTGCTTCGACGTGGGCATCGTGCGCAGCGTGGGCATGTACCTGAAGGCTGGAATGTTCAGCGGTGTGCCCGAGCTGAACTTCGTGATGGGCGTGGCCAGCGGCATGCCCTGCGACGCCGATCTGCTGGCCCTGCTGCCCAAGTACGCCCCGGCCGACGCCGTGTGGCAAACCACGTTGATCGGCCGTGGGGAGATCTGGCCCGTGCACCAAAAGACCGCCGACCTGGGCGGCATGCTGCGCACCGGGCTGGAAGACACCTTCTACCTGCCGGGTGGCGAACGCGCCACCGGCAACGGGGTGCTGATCGAAGCCCTGGCGCAGTGTGCACGCAACGCTGGCCGCAGCGTGGCCACACCGGCCGAAGCGCGGGCGCTGCTGGGCTTGCGAGAATCCAGCGCAGCATGAACCCCCAACAGCCCAGCCCACCCGAAGCCACCGAACCACCCACCCCGCGCCGCCGCGACGCCGCCGAACAGGCGCGCCTGGACGCGGCCCTGGTGGAGCTGTTTGAACACCGCATCGTCTTCAACCAGGTGCTGGGCCTGAAGGTGCACTCGCTGCAACCCGAACGGGTGCAGCTGCGCTTCGACATGAAGCCCGAACTGGTGGGCCATTCGCTGTACGGCCGGCTGCACGGCGGCGTCACGGCCTCGGTGCTGGACGCACTGGGTGGGCTGACGTTGATGGTGGCCATCGCCGAGCGTTTCCCGCAGGACAACACGCTGCAGGTGATGCAGCGCTTCAGCAAGATGGGCACCATCGACCTGCGCGTGGACTTCCTGCGCCAGGGCCTGGGCCAGCACTTCATCGCCACCGGCGAGGTCACGCGCCTGGGCAGCCGCATCGGCAGTGCGCTGATGCGCCTGGTGAACGATGAAGGCACGCTGATCGCCACCGCGGCCGCGGTGTACGCCGTGGCCTGAAGGGCCTGGGGACACGGGTGCGGCCCGCATGGCGTGGAAACGCCCGGCCCGCGCGGCCATGGCAAGTGGGCGTGAACGGCTGCAAAGCCGTGCAAAGCCGGCCTGGCGCGGGGCTTGCAAAATGGGCGGCCAACCCCAGTTCGCCAGGGTGTTCAAGCGCCCCTGCCGCACCACGATGCCTACACGCCGCACCCTGTTCACCGCGTTGGCCGCTGCCGCCGCCGCGCTGGCCCTGGGCAGCGCCCTGCTGCCCTTGCAGGCCCGCACCGAAAGCAGCCCGCGCGCTGTCACGCCACGCGGCGCCCTCGCCGCGGACGAGTTGGCCAACATCGACATCTTCAAGCGCGCCAGCCCCTCGGTGGTGCACATCACCACGCTGGCCGCGCAGCGCGACCTGTTCAGCCTGAACGTGCAGCAGGTGCCACGCGGCACGGGCACGGGTTTTGTGTGGGACGACAGCGGCCACATCGTCACCAACTACCACGTCATCCAGGGCGGCACGGCCGCGCGGGTGACGCTGGCCGACCAGAGCAGCTTCGACGCCGAACTGGTGGGCGCCTTCGCCGACCGCGACCTGGCCGTGCTGCGCATCAAGGCGCCGAAAGACAAACTGCCGCCGCTGGCCATCGGCAGCAGCCGCGAACTCATCGTGGGCCAGCGGGTGTACGCCATCGGCAACCCCTTCGGCCTGGACCAGACGCTGACCATCGGCATCGTCAGCGCGCTGAACCGCGAGATCGAAAGTTTCAACCAGCGCACGATCCGCGGCGTGATCCAGACCGACGCGGCCATCAACCCCGGCAACTCCGGCGGGCCGCTGATCGATTCAGCCGGCCGGCTGATCGGCGTGAACACGCAGATCGCCAGCCCCAGCGGCGCCAGCGCCGGCATCGGCTTTGCCATTCCGGTGGACGAGGTGAACCGCATCGTGCCGCGGCTGATCCGCGACGGGCGCTTCGTGCGGCCGGCGCTCGGCATCAGCGCCGGGCCGGCCAGCCTGCAGCGCAGCCTGGGCCTGCCCAAAGGCGTGGCCCTGGTGCAGGTGTCGCCAGGCAGTCCGGCGGCGCGTGCGGGGCTGGAGCCCTTCCGCCGCAGCCAGCGGGGTGAGGTGGTGGCCGGTGACGTCATCACCGCCGTGGGCGACGAGGCCATCGACAGCCTGGACGACCTGCTGGCCCTGCTGGAACGCCGGCAACCCGGCGAACAGGTGACGCTGGCCGTGTGGCGCGCCGGCCAGCAGCGCAAGGTCAGCGTGAAACTGGGCCAGGCGGACTGAGCGCTTGAGCTTCTGTGGCCCCGTGGCGGCGCCGGGGCACCGCCGGAGCCGCTCCACCCGCGTCAGACCAAGGTGGCCGGCCCACCGCCGGGCGCCTGCCCGGTGAGCCGCGCACGCAGTCGGCTGGCTCCGGCAGAGGGCGCCGGGCGCGGGGCTGCCGCGGCGCCCGCTTCCGCCGTGGGCACGGCCGGCGGGGGCGGCTGGGTGGCCGGCTGCGCCGCCAAACCTTGCGCGTCGGCCAGGGCTGCGGCCATGTCGCCCGGCAGACGCCCGGTGCCCGTCAACGGCCCGGTGGCCGCTGGGCCCGCCAATCCCGCGGGCTGGCCGGGCGCCGTGTACGTGGACGCGGCGGGCGACGCCGGCTGCACGGGTGGCCTGGCCGCAGGCAAGGTGGTGGGCAGGCCAGCGGGCAACACGGTACCGTGCGGCGGCACCGCCCAGGTGGGCGGTGTGGCGGCGCTGGGCAGGGTCGGCGCAGCGCGCTGGGGCGACGGCGTCGGTGGTGCCAAAGGCGGGCGGGCCGCCAAACTCGGCACGTCCTGGGCCAGCGCGCGGGCCGTGGCGGCCTGCCGCAGCGGGTCGGTGCTGGGGGCGGGCCACACCCCGGTATCGGCGGGGGCCGGGGCCGGTGCTGGCGCTGCGGGCGCGGCCTGTGCAGGCCACTGCGGCGCGGGCAGCAAGGTGTCGTCCAGGCGGGGCTCGGCCGGGCGAGGCAGGCTGCGCGGGCTGGGGTCGTCGTCCAGCAAACCGAAGGCACTGGCCGGCGCCACCAGCACCGGACGCTCCAGCACCGGGGCCGGTGGCAGCGCGCGCCGTGGGCGGGGCGGCGCGGGCGGCAAGGGCATGTCCTTCCAGCCACCCCAACCTGAAGGCGCCACGCTGCCGGGTGGCGGCACGGGCAGGCGCTCCACCACCGCACCGTTGCTGTCGGCCACTTCCACGCGCTGTGACACCGAATTGGCCGCCAGGGCGCGGCCGAACCGCCGCGCGTGGTCCAGATCGGCGTGCCAGATCCGGCCCTGCTGCACCAGGCGGCCCTGGGCGTCGCGCGACACCTCCACCACGCGGTACAGCGCGGCTTTGGGCACAGGCCGCTGGGCCAGTTCGGCACGCAGGCGCGCCAGCGTGGCTTGCGCGCTGGGTGGTTCGGGTTCGTCGAAGGGGTTGGGCATGGGCGGGCCGGGTACGGGCCCGGTGCGGGCTAAGGGGTGGCGGGTCGGTCCTCATAGGCATATCGGCCTGCCCGGGCATAACCTGAGGGCCAACCTCTTCAGCCCGGCCTAGGGAATGCCATTAGCGCTGGCGCCCCAGGTCGCCTTGGTGACGGCCAAGCGGCACGGGGTCTGCGACAACCCTCGTTCGCCCGAACGACCCGCCCCCCCCCGAGCCCGCCAGGAACCCGCATGACCACCCCCACCGCCGACCGCCAGACCCACTACCGCATCTGCCCGCTGTGCGAAGCCTGCTGCGGCCTGCAGGTCAGCACCCAGGGCGGCCAGGTGGTGGCCATCCGCGGGGCCGAGAACGACCCGTTCTCCAAGGGCTACCTCTGCCCCAAGGCCTACGCGCTGAAAGACCTGCACGAAGACCCCGACCGCCTGCGCCAGCCCCTGGTGCGGCGCCACGGCGAACTGCAGCCCGCCACCTGGGCCGAGGCCTTCGGGGAGATCGAGGCGCGCCTGCCACCCCTGTTGGCCGAACACGGCCCCGACGCGGTGGCGCTGAGCGTGGGCAACCCCTCGGCGCACAAGATCGGCCTGCTGCTGTACTTCGCCCGTCTGGCGCGTGCGCTGGGCACCAAGAACGTGTTCTCCGCCAGCACGCTGGACCAGATGCCCAAGCAGCTGAGCAGCGGCTGGATGTTCGGCCATTGGCTCAGCATCCCGGTGCCCGACATCGCGCGCACCCAGCACCTGCTGGTCATCGGTGCCAACCCCATGGCCAGCAACGGCAGCCTGTGGACCGTGCCGGATTTCCGCGGCCACGCCAAAGCGCTGCGCGCCCGCGGCGGCCGCCTGGTGGTGGTGGACCCGCGCCGCACCGAAACCGCAGCCCTGGCCGACGCCCACCACGCCATCCGCCCCGGGGCCGATGTGTTCCTGCTGGCCGCCATGGTGCACACGCTGTTCGAAGAGGGCTTGGTGAAACCCGGACGGCTGGCGCCGCTGCTGGCCGGCGTGGACGCGGTGCGCGACGCCGTGGCCGCCTTCACCCCCGAAGCCGTGGCCGAACGCTGTGGGCTGACGGCCGAAGTGGTGCGCGGCCTGGCGCGGGACCTGGCCGCCGCCACACACGCCGCCGTCTACGCCCGCATCGGCACCTGCACCCAGGCCTACGGCACGCTGTGCAGCTGGCTGGTGGACGTGCTGAACGCGCTGACCGGCCAGCTGGACGCGCCCGGCGGCGCCATGTTCCCCCAGGCCCCGGCCTTCGCCGGCAACACCCAGGGCGCGCCGGGCCGCGGGCGCGGGGTTCTCACCGGCCGCTGGCGCAGCCGTGTGAGCGGCGCGCCTGAGGTCTACGGCGAACTGCCCATGGGCTGTTTGGCCGAAGAGATCGAAACGCCCGGCGCCGGCCAGGTGCGGGCGCTGATCACCGTGGCCAGCAACCCCGTGCTGTCGGCACCCGGCGGCCCGCGCCTGGCACAGGCGCTGGAGGGGCTGGACTTCATGGTCAGCCTGGACATCTACCTGAACGAAACCACGCGCCACGCCGACGTGGTGCTGCCCGGCCTGAGCCCGCTGGAAGACAGCCACTACGACGTGGCCTTCCCGCAATTCAGCTGGCGCAACCAGGCGCGCTACAGCCGCCCGGTGTTCACCCCGCCGGCCGACCACCCGCCGGAGTGGCAGAACCTGCTGCGCATCGCCGCCATCGCCCAGGGCCGCGGTGCCGAGGCCGACGTGCTGGCGCTGGACGACGAACTGCTGCAGGCCGACCTGCGCCGCCACGCCGGCGACCAAGCCCCTGCCGTGGCCGCCGCCCTGGCGGGCCTGACCGGCCCGGAACGCCTGCTGGACCTGGCCCTGCGCACCGGCCCCTACGGCGACGGTTTCGGCCAGCACCCTGAAGGCCTGACGCTGGCCCGTGTGGCCGCGGCGGAGGCTGGCCTGGACCTGGGCCCGCTGCAGCCCCGCCTGCCCGAAGCCCTGCGCACGCCCAGCGGCCGGGTGGAACTGGCACCGCCGGCCCTGCTGGCCGACCTGCCCCGCGCCTGGGCCGACCTGCAAACGCC
Source organism: Rubrivivax sp. (assembly GCA_046318395.1). Taxonomy (GTDB): domain Bacteria; phylum Pseudomonadota; class Gammaproteobacteria; order Burkholderiales; family Burkholderiaceae_C; genus Rubrivivax. The sequence continues at coordinate 30,834 of JBKCUM010000064.1, read as the reverse complement.
GGCCCCGGCGCTGCAAGTGATTGGCCGACGCGACGTGCGCAGCAACAACAGCTGGATGCACAACCTGCCCACGCTGGCCAAGGGCCCAGACCGCTGCACCCTGCTGGTGAACCCGGCCACGGCCGCCGCCCACGGCCTGGCCGACGGCGCACGCGCCCAGCTGGCGACTTCGCAAGGCCAGCTGACGGTGACCGTGGAACTCAGCGACAGCGTGGGCCCCGGCGTGGTGTGCCTGCCGCACGGCTGGGGTCACGACCTGGCCGGCGCCCGCCTGCAGTTGGCCGCACAGCGCCCAGGCGTGAACCTGAACGCGCTGCTGGACCCGGCCGAACGCGACCCGTTGTCGGGCAACGCCGTGCTCAGCGGCCAAGCGGTGACGCTGACGCCGGCCTGAGAGGCTCAGCCCGGCAGCCGCTGGGGCAGCGCGGCGCGGCCCCAGCGCCCGCCCCGGCTTCAGCAGCTGCGCCAAAATGCCGGCCGGTCGCACCCCGGCCGCCAGGCCCACGCGGCCGGCGTGCCAGCCCCGGTGTGCACCGTTGGAGACCCGCCCCATGCCCTCTTCACACCAACACCTGGAACTGCTGGCGCCGGCACGCGACGCCGCCATCGGCATCGAAGCCATCCACCACGGCGCCGACGCCGTCTACATCGGCGGCCCGGCCTTCGGCGCGCGCGACAAGGCCGGCAACCCCATCGAAGAGATTGAAGCGCTGTGCACACACGCCCACCGGTATGGCGCGCGCATCTTCGTCACGCTGAACACCATCTTGCGCGACGACGAACTGGAAGGCGCGCGCCGCATGGCCTGGCAGGTGTACGAAGCGGGCGTGGACGCGCTGATCGTGCAGGACATGGGCCTGCTGCGCCTGGACCTGCCGCCCATCCAGCTGCACGCCAGCACGCAGACGGACATCCGCACGCCGGAAAAAGCCCGCTTCCTGCAAGACGTGGGCTTCTCGCAGATGGTGCTGGCGCGTGGACTCACGCTGAAGCAGATCCAGGCCATCCGCGCCCAGGTGCAGAACGCCACGCTGGAGTTCTTCGTGCACGGCGCGCTGTGCGTGGCCTACAGCGGCCAGTGTTTCATCAGCCACGCCCACACCGGCCGCAGCGCCAACCGCGGCAGCTGCAGCCAGGAGTGCCGCCTGCCCTACACCGTGACCGACAGCGCCGGCCGCATCGTGGCGCACGACAAACACGTGCTGAGCCTGAAAGACAACGACCAGAGCGCCAACCTGCACGCCCTGGTGGACGCCGGCATCCGCAGCTTCAAGATCGAAGGCCGCTACAAGGACATGGGCACGGTGAAAAACGTCACCGCCCACTACCGCCAGTTGCTGGACCGGGTGTTGGAAGACCGCCCCGAACTGGCCGCCAGCAGCAGCGGCCGCTGCAGTTTCACGTTCACGCCCGACCCCGAACGTGGCTTCAACCGCGGTGGCACGGACTACTTCGTCAACGGCCGGCAGATCGACATCGGTGCTTTCGACACACCCAAACACGCTGGCATCGCCATAGGCCATGTGCAGCGCCTGGGCGCCGACCACTTCGACATCGAGACCGACACCCCCGACACCGCGCTGAACAATGGCGACGCCCTTACCTGGTGGGACCAACAAGGCGAGCTGCAAGGCGTGCCGGTGAACGTGGCCCAGCCGCTGGGTGGCCGGCGCTGGCGCGTTTTCCCCAACGCGCCCATGGACCAGCTGAAGGACCTGCGGCGTGAGCTGGCCATCAGCCGCAACCGCGACATGGCCTGGGACCGGCTGCTGGACAAGAAGAGCGCCGACCGGCTGATCGGCGTGCAGCTGTTCCTGAGCGAAACGCCCGACGGCTTTGCGCTGGACATCACCGACGACGACGGCCACCACGCCCGGGCCGAGGTGGTGCACCCGCACGAAGCCGCCAAGGACGCCGCCCGCGCCGAGACCACGCTGCGTGACCAGTTGGCCAAGTTGGGCGGCACGCTGTTCCAGGCCCAGGGCGTGCAACTGAACCTGCGCCAAGCCTGGTTCTTGCCCGCCAGCGTGGCCAACACGCTGCGCCGCGAGGCCGTGGCCGCGCTGGACGCCAGCCGCGCCGCGGCTTTCGAACGCCTGCCGCGCGCCCAGCCGGTGCAGCCGCCCGTGCCCTACCCCGAAGACACGCTGAGCTACCTGGCCAACGTCTACAACCGCCAGGCCGCGGCTTTTTATGCCGAACACGGCGTAAAGGTCATAGACGCCGCCTACGAAAGCCACGAAGCGCTGGGCGAGGTGCCGCTGATGATCACCAAACACTGTGTGCGCTTCAGCCTGAGCCTGTGCCCCAAGCAGGCCAAGGGCGTGGTGGGTGTGCAAGGCACGGTGCGCGCCGAGCCGATGCAGATCACCAGCGGCGGCGACACGCTGACGCTGCGCTTCGATTGCAAACCCTGCGAGATGCACGTGGTCGGCAAGATCCGCAAGCAGGTGCTGAAGGACGTGCCGGCATCCCCGGTCACGGTCTACCGCACCAAGCCGGCAGGCGTGGGCCAAGGCAAAGCGCTGGCGGGGTGATGGGGGGCGCGGCGGTGCGGTGGCCGCGCGCACCCCACGAACGCTGCACACACGCTGGCTATAGTCGGCGCCGTTGCGCAAGCGACACCTTGTTCTACACCTGCCGCTGAACCCATGCACACCACACGTCCTCGCCGCCATGTTCTTCTGCTCGCCGCTGGCGCCGCCCTGCTCAGCGCGGGCCTCACGGCCTGCGGTGGAGGTGGTGGAGACTCCGGCAGCGGCGCCATCGACTATTCGGCCTACGGCTGGTCGGCCGTGACGGCGCTGAAGATCGTCGACAACACCGTCGGTACCGGCGCCTCGGCCACCACCGGCAGCACCGCCACGGTGACCTACACCGCCTACCTCTACGACGTGCGCGTCAGCGGCACCAAGGGCACCAAGGTCGACAGCGGCTCGTACACGTTCAAGCTGGGCGCAGGCGCCGTCATCTCGGGCTTTGACACCGGCGTCAACGGCATGAAGGTGGGCGGCTCGCGCACCGTCACCATCCCGGCCAGCCTGGCCTACGGCAGCGCGGGTGCGGGCGGCGGCCTCATTCCGCCCAACGCGGCCCTGGTGTTCGACATCGCGCTGACCGCGGTCAACTGAGGTCGGCCCTTGCCCGCTGAGGTCTGGTCATCAGACGCAGTGGGCCCGGTACACGCCGCGCCGACCATCGGGGCTCGGTGCCGGGCCGGTGGGGCTGAAGACGGGCGCCTCAGCGCCGGTCCACCATCGCATGCGCGATGGTGCTGAGGTCCACGTACTCCAGTTCACTGCCGGCCGGCACGCCACGCGCCAAGCGCGTGACCTTCAGCCCGCGGGCTTTCAGGGCCTGGGCCAGGGCGTGGGCCGTGACCTCGCCCTCGGCCGTGAAGCTGGTGGCGATGATGACCTCCTGCACCACGCCGTCGCAGGCGCGGTCCAACAGTTCGGCGGCGCCGATGTCGGCCACGCCCTGGCCGTCCAGCGGGCTGATGCGGCCCATCAGCACGAAGTACAGGCCGCGGTAGCTGCCGGTGCGTTCCAGCGCGGCCTGGTCGGCCGGCGTTTCCACCACGCAGAGCTGGCGCGTTTCGCGCGTTTCGTCGCTGCAGGTGGCGCACACGGGGTACTGCGTCAGCGTGTGGCAGCGCGCGCAGGGGTGCAGGCGCTCCACCGCGTCGTCCAAGGCCACGGCCAGGCGCAGGGCGCTGTCGCGGTCGTGCTGCAGCAGGTGGAAGGCCAGGCGCTGGGCCGACTTCTGACCCACGCCCGGCAGGCGGCGGAAGGCCTCGATCAAGCCTTCGAGCGCGGGTTCTTTCATGCCGGGTGCAGCGCGGGCGTGGTGCAGACCGTGGGGTGCCGCGTGGCGCTCAGAACGGGACCTTCATGCCGGGCGGCATGGGCATGCCGGCGGTCAGCTTGCCCATCTTCGCGGCGCTGACTTCTTCAGCGCGGCGCACGGCGTCGTTGAAGGCGGCGGCCACCAGGTCTTCCAGCATGTCCTTGTCGTCGGCCAGCAGGCTGGGGTCGATGGTGATGCGCTTGACGTCGTGCTTGCACGTCATCACCACCTTCACCAGGCCGGCGCCACTTTGGCCTTCCACTTCCAACTGCGCCAGTTCGTCCTGGGCGCGCTTCATGTTCTCTTGCATGGCCTGGGCTTGTTTCATCAAGCCGGCCAGTTGGCCCTTCATCATGGTGTGTCCTTCCGGGTGTTTTCAGGGTGGTGCCGCTGGGCTTCACGCGCGGCCGGCAGGCCGCGGCGGTGGCTCAGGCGGGTGTCAGGGTCGGGGTCAGGTTCAGCGCCTGTTCAGGGGTTCACCGGGCTGATGGAGCCGGGCACCAGGCGCGCGCTGGGGAACTGGGCGCGCATGGCCAGCACCACGGGGTCGTTGCGCATGGTGGCTTCGGCTTCGTTTTGCCGGCGGTAGCGCGCCACGTGGTCGCGCCGGGCCGGCGTGTCTTGCGGGCTGCCGGGTTGCACGTCCAGCAGCACTTCGTGTCCCAGGGCCTCGTTCAGCGCCGCGTTCAGCTTCTCACGCAGCGAGGGGTTGCGCAGGGTTTCGCGGTCCACCTGCACGGTCCACACCGGCGGCTGCGCGGCTTCGTCCAACGCCACCAGGCCCGATTGCCAGGCCAGCGCCCGCGTCAGCGCGTGCACCTTGCCACCGTCGGCCAACTGCGCCACCAGGGCGTTCCAGCGGTCTCCCAAGGGCGTGTGCACCACCTCGGCCGGGGCTTCTGGGGCGGGGGCTTCGGCGACAGGGGCCGGGGCCGGCGGCGGGGCGCGGCGTGCCGGGCGGCGGTCTTCCAGTTCGTCGAACGAAGGCTCGCCGAAGTCGGCCAGGTAAGCCGGCTCGGCTTCCATGGCACCGCTGCCCAGCGCGTCTTCGGCGTCCAGCGGCGGCACATCGTCCCAAGGTGCGGCGGGCGCTTCGGCGCGCGGCGGGCTGGGGCGGGCCGGGGCCGGGGCCGCCGCGGGCCGTGCGGGCTGCGCAGCCGTGGGCGCCGGTGGCTGGGCGGGCGGGGCCTGGCGTTCAGCGGGGTGGGCCGCGGTGCGCTCAGGCGCCACCGCAGGGGCCTGGGCCAACACCGGAGACGTGGCCGGCGCTGCACCGGCCGGGGCCGCAGGGCTGGACGGCATGGGCGCAGCCGCACGCGGGGCCACCGCGGCGGACGTGGGCAAGGGCACCGGCAGCACCAGGGTGGCTGGCGCCGGCGCCCGCAGCGGTGCGGTGCGCGGCGCTGGCGCCGGGCGCGGCGCGGCACCGGCGCTGGGGAAGGCCAGCAGGCGCAGCAGCACCATGGTCAGCGCGGCGTAGTCGTCGCTCATCAGGCCCAGCTCGGCACGGCCGTGCAGCACGATGCTGTAGAGCAGCTGCGTTTCGTCGGGCGGCAAGGCGGCGGCCAGTTGCACGGCGTCGGCCAGTTCGGGGTCGGCGGCGTCCAGCGCGCCGGGCACAGCCTGTTCAACGGCCATCTGCTGCAGCAGCCGCGCCATTTCTTCCAGCGTGCCCTGGGCCGACAAACCCAGGCTGCGCAGCGTGTCCACGGTCTGCAGCACGGCGGCGCCGTCGCGGCGGGCCAGCGCGTCCACCAGGGTGCGGGCATGGCTGCGGTCCACGCTGCCCAGCATGGCGCGCACCACGGCTTCGTCCAGCCGGCCGCCGCCATAGGCGATGGCCTGGTCGGTCAGCGACAGCGCATCGCGCATAGAGCCCCGCGCGGCGCGGCCCAGCAGGCGCAGCGAACCATCGTCAAACCCCACCTGCTCGGCGGCCAGCACCTGGGCCAGGTAGCCCTGCACGGTGTCGGGCGCCATGGGCCGCAGGTTGAACTGCAGGCAGCGGCTCAGCACCGTGGGCAGCACCTTTTCGGGGTCGGTGGTGGCCAGCACGAACTTCAGGTACTCGGGCGGCTCTTCCAGCGTCTTCAGCAGGGCGTTGAAGGCGTCTTTGGACAACTGGTGCGCTTCGTCGATCATGAAGACCTTGAAGCGGCCGATGCCGGGCTTGTAGGCCGCGCGTTCGATGAGGTCGCGGATCTCGTCCTTGCCGCCGTTGCTGGCCGCGTCCATCTCGATGTAGTCGAGGTAGCGGTCGGCGTCGATCTCCGTGCAGGCCTGGCACACGCCGCAGGGGTGGGCGGTGACGCCGCCGGTGCCATCGGGCCCGGTGCAGTTCAGGCTTTTGGCCAGGATGCGGCTGACCGTGGTCTTGCCGATGCCCCGGGTGCCGGTGAACAAATAGGCGTGGTGCAGCCGGTTCTGTTCCAGCGCGTTGCCCAGGGCGCGCACGACGTGCTCCTGCCCCACCATCTGGCTGAAACTGCGGGGGCGGTACTTGCGTGCGAGGACGACGTAGCTCATTGGGAAAAGATTCTACGGGGCCGGGGGATAATCCCCGCCCATGCAAGCCACCCCTGCCCCCGCCCCAGCCGCCGCCGCGTCCGCGGCCGCCCATGGCACGCTCAGCTACGAACAAGCCGGCGTCGTCTACGACCTGATCGACCCCCTGAAGGTGGCCGCCCAGCGCGCCGCCGCCGCCACCGCCGGCCACCTGGCCGGCCATGGTTTCAGCGAAGTGGCCGCCTCGCGCGGCGAGTCGGCCTATGTGGTGGACGTGGGCCCGTTCTACCTGGCCAGCATCGTGGAATGCCTGGGCAGCAAGGCCCTGGTGGCCGACGAAATGCAGCGCCTCACAGGCCGCAGCTTCTACGCCGGCATCGCGCAAGACACCATCGCCATGGCCATCAACGACCTCATCACCGTGGGCGCCACGCCCCTGGTGGTGCAGGCCTACTGGGCCGCCGGTGGCAGCGACTGGTTCGCCGACAACGAACGCGCGCAAGCCCTGGTGGCCGGCTGGAAAGCCGCCTGCGACACCTGCAAGGTGGCCTGGGGCGGTGGCGAAACGCCGGCGCTGGCCGGCATCGTGGAAGGCGGCCGCATCGACCTGGCGGCTTCTTGCACCGGCATCGTGAACCCCAAGCCGCGGCTGTCGCTGGGCGAGAAGATGGACGCCGGCGACGCCATCGTGCTGCTGGCCAGCAGCGGCATCCACGCCAACGGCCTGAGCCTGGCGCGCAAGCTGACCGAACGCCTGCCCCAGGGCTACCTGACAGAAGTGGCCCCGGGCCTGAGCTACGGCGAAGCCCTGCTGGCGCCTACCACGCTGTATTCGCCGGTGACCGAAGCCCTGTGGGCCGCCGGCATTGGCGTGCACTACGCCGCCAACATCACCGGCCACGGCTGGCGCAAGCTGTTGCGCCACCCCAAGGCGCTGACCTACCGCATCCACACCGTGCCGGCCGTGCCGCCGGTGTTGAAGTTCATGCAGCAGCACGCCGGGCAAGACGACGCCGAGGCCTACGGCACGCTGAACATGGGCGCGGGTTTTGCGCTGTTCGTGGCGCCGGAGGACGCCGAGCGCACGGTGGCGGTGGCGAAAGCCGCGGGCGTGGACGCCATCGTCGCGGGCCGCGTGGAAGCAGGACCCAAGCAGTTGTTCATCGAACCACTGGGCATCCACTTCGGCGACGACGCCCTGCAACTGCGCTGAAACCACCCCGCCCGGCAGGGGCAGCGCGCATCTGCGGGTAGAATGGACCTTGACGGGCCTCCCCGCATGGAAGCGCGCCCAACCGGGTCAGGTGGGGAACCAAGCAGCCCTTAGCGTTGCAACCAGTGCCGGGGTCAGGCTCGTCACCCTCCTGCCAAACACCAAGGCCCCTCACGGGGCCTTGTTTGTTTTGGCGGTCAGGGCCATGTTCAGGGTCAGGCGGCGCCGCGCTGCCTGAAGGCCATCACGGCCTGGTTGCGCAAGGTGCGCAGCAGCGAGAGTTCCTTCTCCCCCAGGTTCAGCGCGCCGGCTTGCGATTTGTCGGCGTATATCAGCGCAAAGCTGGCGCCCTTCATCGTCAGCGGCAGCAACAGAAACGCTGGCGCGTTGATGCCTTGGCGGTACCACGAGGGCAGGCGGGCGTTGATGTTGTTGGCCTGGCTGTCCGCGATCAAGGTGTCCATGCCCTTGGCGCACACGGCGGCGAACAGGTCGGCGCCCTGCCCCAGCTTCAGCGGCACTTTGAACTGCTTGGCCACGCCGTCCACACCTTCGCCCAGGCCGAAACGCCCGGTCAGCGCGTCGGCGCGGGGGTCGCGCAAGCAGAACACCACACGGTGGAAGCCCAGTGCGCGGTACATGGTTTCCAGCACCATGCGCAGCACTTCGTTGAGCTTGAAGTTCTCGTCGACCATGCTGTTGGTGATGTCCTGGATGCCCGCGGCCAGCATGTCGGCCATGCGCGCGCGTTCCGCCTCGGCGTCGCCCGTGGCGGTTTCGGGCAACACCTGGGTGGGCTGCAACTGGTGCGGCGTGATGGTGTCGGCCGGCGGCGCCGCGGCCTGCATCAGCCGCTTGGCGCGGCCGCCTTGGGTGGCCGGGATGCCCATGGCCTCGGCCATGGACGACAGGCGCTGCCGCGCGGACTCCGCGGCCTCCACGATGTCGCTGGCCGGCAAGGCCAGGGCGGCGGCGAAACAGTCAGAGATCAGCCCCAGCCGTTTGGCCAGCTCTTCGCCCTCGTGCAGCAGCATGGCGTCCACCAGCTCGTTGCCGGCGCGGCCGGCCCAGCGCTGGCGCTCCGTGCCCTTGGGCACGGCCCGGCTGGGCGCCGCACCTTGTGGGTAGCGCATGGTCTGCTGCAGGTTGTCTGGCAGGTGCCAGTGGCGGGCAATGCCCGCACCCAGCTCGTCGAAGCCGATGCCCAGCACCTTCTGCGCCACGGCATCGCGCTGCGGGGCGCTGACTTCCCCCTGCGGCAACAAGCGGCGGATTTGCTGCGCTTCTTCGGGGAAGTAGTACTCGGTGAGCAAGCGACCCAGGCTTTGGAACATCGAGCCAATGAAGGCCTCTTCGCCGTCGCGGGCGTTGGGCGTCAGTTCGTCGGCCAAGGTACCGGCCATCAGGGCGCGCAAGAACTCTTCGCGCAACAGCGCGGCGTGGGCTTTGTCGCGCATGTGCTCCAGCAGCACCAGCGACATGGCCATGTTGCGGATGCCCGCAAAGCCCACCAGGGCCACGGCCCGCGAGATGGTGCTGACCGCGCCGCCCGTGGTGCTGAAGTGCGCGGTGTTGACCATGCGCAGCAGCTTGTTCGTGAGGGCCACGTCCTTCAGGATTTCCGCCGACAGCGTGGACAGGCTCTCGGTCTCGGAATTCACCACGCGCTGGATGCGCAGCACCGATTCCGACAGCGCCGGGAAGTCGCCCTTGTGGCGCATGCGGCGCAGCAGGAAGTCCAGCGTGCCGTTGCCGGTGCTGACCACCGGCGTCTCGGGCTCCAAGGCCGGCTCCAGCCATTGCGTCAGGGCGGCCCGGAAGGCCTGCGCGTCTTCAAACCTTTTCGCGGTGTCGCGCGCCAGGGCGCGCTGCAGCACACCACGCAGGCGGTCGTCCACGTCGACGTCGCTGGGCAGTTCCAGGTCTTCTTCCTGCACACGCTTGAGCGCCCGCATGGCGTCGTTTTCACGTAGCAAGGGCGCACCGGCCAGCAGTTCGCCCAGCACCACACCCGCGGAAAACACGTCCATGGCCGGCAACGGTGCCGCACCGCGCGCGGCTTCGGGCGAGATGTAGCCCGGTGTGCCCACGATGCCCAAGATGTCGCTGCCCGAGGGCGTGGCCATGCGCGCGGCGATGCCAAAGTCCATCACCCGCGGGCGGCCATCGGTGCCCAGCAGGATGTTGCTGGGCTTCAGGTCGCGGTGCACGATGCCTTGGGCATGGGCCGCGGCCAGCGCGTCCAGCACGTCCACCACCAAAGTCACGGCCTCGCGGGCGGGCCAAGGCCCTATGGCACGGCTGCTCTCGGCCAGCGTGCTGCCGGGCACGTACTCGAACACCAGGTAGGCGGCGCCGCCTTGCTGGTCGGCCTCGAACACCGGCACGATGTTCGGGTGGGTCAGCCGGCTGACGGCGCGGGCCTCGTGCAACCATTCGTTGACGGCCTGGGCGTCGCTGCCGGTGTTCAGCAGCTTGACGGCGACTTCGCGCTCCAAGCGGGGGTCGTGCGCCAACCACACGGTGGCCTGGGCGCCCTTGCCCAACAGGCGGCGAAGCTCGAAGCGCCCCAGGCGCTTGTTCGCCGGCAGGGCGCTCACCGGCCCACCCGGTGGGCTTGGGCGCGCAAACCGCCGGCGGCCGGCGCCGGCACGTCGGTGGCGGCCACGGCCTCTTCGCCCTCAGGCTCGGGGTGCAGCGACATGGCCGACGGCGCCGCAGAGATGGACTGCGGCTTTTCGCTCAGGGCGGTCTGCAGGTCCTTGATGCCGAAGTTCAAGGTGCGGCCGTACCGCTGCACCACGCGCAGCAAAGCGGCCTGCACGCTGTGCGCCGGCAGGTTCAGCGCGTCGGCGGCTTCGTTGCCAGCGCTGGCCACCAAGCGCAGCAGTTCGTTGTCGTCGTCGGGCTGGTGCACCGGCGCGGTCAGCCCCAGGCGGCGCACCATGGCCAGCACACTGTCGTCCAAGCCCCAATAGCGGGCCACCGCCGCGCCGATGGCTTCCACGTCCACGCCCAGCACGGCAAAGGCCGCGCCTTCCTCGCTCATGCCCGGTTCGTCGGGCTCGCCAGGCTTGCCGGACGGGGCCGGTTGCATCAGCCGCCGGATTTGCGAGGCCTCGTCGGCGAAGTGGTACTGCACCACCAGCCGCCCCAGGTTTTGCAGCAGTGTGATGAGGTAGACCACCTCGGCGTCGTAGCCCGCTGGGCGCAACGCCACGGCCACATGGCCGGCTCGGCGCACACGGGCCATCACGCGCTCCAGTTCCGCGGCGCCGGCTTCGTTCAGCGGGCCTGGCCAGGCGCGCAACGCCAGTGCGGCGCGGCGAACCCCCTCCAAGCCCAACATGGCGATGGCGCGGCGCACCGTGAGCACCGGCCCCGCACCCGACACCTGGGCCCCACGGACCTGCGCCGTGTTGACGGCTCGCAGCAGCTCGAAGGCCAGCGCCATGTCCATCAGCACCACATCGGCCAGTTCATTCGTGCGCTGGCGCTCCATCATGGCCATGCGCGCGGCCTGCTGGGCCGCGCCGGGCATCGATGGCAACACACCGGCCGCGCGCAGCTTGTCCTGCAGCAACGACAGCGGGCCGCTGGCACCACCGGCTTCGATCTTCAACCAACCTTCCAGCGCGCGGCCCAGCGTTCGGGCGTTGCGGTAGCGCTGGCGCTCCTGGCGGTCGGTGGCGCGGTTGACGATGGCGCGCAGGGGCTCGGGAATGGGCTGCGGGGTCGTCCAGGGCAGGCGCACGATGTCGCGGCCTTGTGGCGGCAGGCGGTCCATCACCTTGCCCACATCGGCTTCGTCCAGCGCCGGCTGGCCGACCAACGCGTGGTGCAGCACCACGCCCAAGGCCAGCACATCGCGCTGGGCGGCGTCGCGCTGCGCACGCAAGGCACCTGGCTCGACGCCGGCGGCGGCACGGCCCTGGCCAGCCTGGGTTTCGCTGGCGGTCTCCAAACCCGCCAAACGCACCTGGCCCTGGTCGTCCACCAGCAGCAAAAAGGGTTGGATGTCGTGGTGGCCCACGCCACCTTCATGGGCGAAGGCCAGGCCGCTGCAGGCCTGCGCCACCCAGGCCGCCAGGTCCAGGGCCGGCAGGCCTTTGCTGGACAGCTTGTCGCTGAGCGTGGCGGCTTCGCCACTCTCGTACACCACGAAGGGCCAGCCGTCCTGCACGCCCACTTCCACCACCGCCGCCAGGTGCGGGTGGTTCAACCGGGCACCGCGGTTGACCGCCTGCGACCAGCGCTCCAGCGCAGCCGAACCCACGGGTTGGGTGCGTGGCAGCACCAGCATCAACCCAGGGCCCCCACGGGGATCGCCCACCGCCCAAGCCATGCTGCGATCGCTTTTGCCCAGCAGGCGCAGCAGTTGGTAGCGGCCGAACATGCGCACGGCGGGCGTGCGTGGCGCAGGTGCGGAGGGTGCCGGATTGGACATGTTGACCATTTCAGCGCTTTGGCGAGGCCTCTGATCGGCGGATCAAAGGGCGCTTAGTCCGCCAGTTCGAACCGCGGCGGGGCCGGTGCCCGCCCACCGCACACACTATCGCCGCCATAGGCGCAGCGCCGGGCCACGGCAACGCGCCCACGGGGGGCTTGTGACAAAATCAAGGCTTCCGCCCTGCCCTGCAGAGCCCGGCCTTCAGGCCATCCCGGAGCCTCTCCCCATGAGCGAACTGATCAAGCACGTCACCGATGCCTCCTTTGGCACCGACGTCCTCCAAGCCGACAAGCCGGTGCTGGTGGACTATTGGGCCGAATGGTGCGGCCCTTGCAAGATGATTGCCCCCATCCTGGAAGAAGTGTCCAAGGACTACGCCGACCGTCTGACCATCGCCAAGATGAACGTCGACGAGAACCGTGAAGTCCCGGGCCAGCACGGCATCCGCGGCATCCCCACGCTGATGCTGTTCAAGGACGGCAAGGTCGCGGCCACCAAGGTCGGCGCCCTGTCCAAAGCCCAGTTGACGGCCTTCCTCGACGGTCATCTATAATTTGGCCGTTGGCGCCCGAACCCCGGGCGCCAACCGGTCCGCCACCACGCCCCAGCTTCAGGCTGGCGCACAGCCACCCCACCCGGTGGCGCGTGGGATCGGCTCCCCAACCCCCCAGCATTGACTTCCGCGCCCGACAGGCGCCTGTGGACACAGGTGCACCTGCCTTGGCCGTGAGAGGGTCACGACCCATGCATCTTTCCGAACTGAAAGCCCAGCACGTCTCCGAGCTCATCAAGATGGGCGAGGCGCTGGAAATCGAGAACGTCAGCCGCCTGCGCAAACAGGAGCTGATGTTCGCGATCATGAAGAAGCGCGCCAAGGCCGGCGAGCAGGTCTTCGGTGACGGCGTGCTGGAGGTGCTGCCCGACGGCTTCGGCTTCCTGCGCAGCATCGAAGCCAGCTACATGGCCAGCACCGACGACATCTACCTGTCGCCGAGCCAGATCCGCCGCTTCAACCTGCACACCGGCGACATGGTCGAAGGCGAAGTGCGCGTGCCCAAGGACGGCGAACGCTACTTCGCGCTGGTGAAGGTGGACCGCGTGAACGGTGCCTTGCCCGAGGAGAGCAAGCACAAGATCATGTTCGAGAACTTGACGCCCTTGTTCCCCAAGGAGCAGTTCAAGCTGGAACGTGAGATCAAGGGTGAAGAGAACATCACCGGCCGCATCATCGACCTGATCGCGCCCATCGGCAAAGGCCAGCGCGCGCTGCTGGTGGCCCAGCCCAAGACCGGCAAGACGGTGATGATGAAACACATCGCCCACGCCTTGGTGGCCAACCACCCCGAGGTGCACCTGATCGTGCTGCTGGTCGACGAGCGGCCGGAAGAAGTGACGGAAATGGTGCGCGGCGTGCGCGGTGAAGTCATCAGCTCCACCTTCGACGAACCCGCGGCCCGCCACGTGCAGGTGGCCGAAATGGTGATCGAGCGCGCCAAGCGCCTGGTCGAACTGAAGAAGGACGTGGTGATCCTGCTCGACAGCATCACCCGCCTGGCGCGCGCCTACAACAACGTGCTGCCTTCCAGCGGCAAGGTGTTGACCGGCGGTGTGGACGCCAACGCGCTGCAGCGCCCCAAGCGCTTCTTCGGCGCGGCGCGCAACGTGGAAGAAGGCGGCAGCCTGACCATCATCGGCACGGCGTTGATCGACACCGGTTCGAAGATGGACGAGGTCATCTACGAAGAGTTCAAGGGCACGGGCAACTGCGAGATCCACCTGGACCGCCGCATGGCCGAAAAGCGCGTGTACCCGTCCATCCAGATCAACCGCAGCGGCACGCGCCGCGAAGAGCTGTTGCTGAAGCCGGAGATCCTGCAAAAGAGCTGGATCCTGCGCAAGCTGCTCTACAACATGGACGAGATCGAGGCGATGGAGTTCGTGCTCGACAAGATGAAGGCCTCGAAGAACAACCTCGACTTCTTCGACATGATGCGGCGGGGGGGGTGAGCCCGGACACAAAAGGGTCCCTGCGGACCCTTTTGTGCCTGGCGAACCGTCCGGGCTTGCAAGCCCGGACGTGGGGGAACTGCCGCGGCATGAAAGCCAAGGCGTGGGCGAACCGCGGTGGCCCACGACCCAAGGCGTGGGCGAACCTGCAGCGCTTCCAACCCCTACCGTCATGCGGCGCATTCAACGCACCGCAGCCGCACCGCAACCCCTCCGTCTCAAGCTATAATCTGCGGTTTTCCGCGCAACTCTCAGGAAAGTGCGCGCCCGAACGTGTCGAAAACACAGCGGGCAGCGTGGCTCCCTACCAACACTGCTGAGGCTCCGATGAAAGAAGGCATCCACCCGAACTACCGCGAGGTCTGCTTCCAAGACCTGTCCAACGGTTTCAAGTTCGTCACCCGTTCCTGCGTCCAGACCAAGGAAATGATCAAGCTGGAAGACGGCCGTGAACTGCCCCTGGTGAAGCTGGAAACCACCAGCGAAACCCACCCGTTCTACACGGGCACGCAGAAGAGCGTGGACAACCTGGGTGGTCGCGTCGAGAAGTTCCGCAACAAGTTCGCCCACCTCAGCACCAAGAAGTGAGCCAACAGGCGGCCGCCACGGCCGCCGTTGCAGACACCCCGGCGGCTGCGGTCGCCAGGTGCGAAAAAACAAGGCAGCTTCGGCTGCCTTTTTCATTGGCGCCGTGGTGCATCATTGCCCGCACAGGCACGGCCAACGGCCCGTCTGCCCAGCCCCCTCACCGCATCCACCAAGGCCCCACAGCCCCGCGCAGCCCCTTGAGCCTGAACCCCGCCCTCGTCACCCAACGCGGCGTGCGCCGCCTGCCCCGCGTGGCCTTGCTGCTGCTGTGCGCCGCCTACGTGCTGCCGGGCGTTTTCGCCCGCGACCCCTGGCGCAACGCCGACCTGGTGGCGTACGCCCAGATGGCGGCGCTGGCCGAAGGGCGCAGCGGCTGGTGGCAACCGCTGCTGGGTGCGGTGCCGGGTGACACAGCGCTGCTGCCCCACTGGCTGGGCGCGGCCTTCATTCTGCTGCTGGAACCGACTGGCCTGCCCTCGGAAGTGGCCGCGCGCCTGCCCTTTGTGGCCCTGCTGGCACTGACGCTCTCGGCCGTTTGGTACACCACCTATTACCTGGCGCGCACCGAGGCCGCACAACCGGTGGCCTTTGCCTTTGGTGGCGAAGCCGAACCGGTGCCCTACGCCCGGGCCATGGCCGACGGCGCGCTGCTGGCGTTGATCGCGTCGCTGGGCTTGCTGCAACTCGGCCACGAGACCACGCCAGAGCTGGTGCAGTTGTTCGCCGTGGCGTTGTTCATGCTGGGCCTGGCCTTCGGCCCGTTCAAGCCGCGGCTGTCGCGCGCGGCCTGCCTGGTGGCCCTGCCCTTGCTGGCCGGCAGTGGCGCGCCCACCATGGCCATGGCCAGCGGCCTGGCCGGTTGGCTGGTGTGCCACCGGTCGCGCTACCCGGTGGTGCGGCAAGGCGCGGTGTGGCTGCTGCTGGCCTTGGTGCTGGCCGCAGCGGTGGGCGCGGCCTTGGGCGCCTGGCGTTGGCGCACCGTGCCCCCCGACACCGCCGCCGACCTGCTGGGCTGGCTGCGCCAGTGGGCCTGGTTCATGTGGCCGGCGTGGCCGCTCGCACTGTGGACGCTGTGGCAGTGGCGCGGCCGCTGGTCACGCCGCCACCTGTCGGTGCCGGCCACCACGGTGCTGGTGGCCCTGGTGGCCAACATCGCGATGAACGGCTCCGACCGCGCCCTGCTGCTGGCCCTGCCCGGCTTGGCGGTGCTGGCCGCCTTCGCCCTGCCCACGCTGAAGCGCAGCACGGCCGCCGCCATCGACTGGTTCTCGATGTTCTTCTTTTCGCTGGCCGCGCTCAGCATCTGGGTCATCTACGCCGCCATGCAGACCGGCGTGCCGGCCAAGACCGCGGCCAACGTGGCGCGGCTGCTGCCGGGCTACCTGCACAGCTTCAACCTGGCCGAAACCCTGCTGGCCCTGCTGGCCACGGGCGCCTGGCTGTGGCTGGTGCGCTGGCGCACCGGCCGCCACCGTGAAGCCTTGTGGAAGAGCCTGGTGCTGCCGGCCGGTGGCGTGGCGCTGTGCTGGCTGCTGCTGATGACCTTGTGGCTGCCAGCGCTGGACTACGCCCGCAGTTCGCGCGCCCTGGTGGCCAAGGTCGGCGAACACTGGACGCCCGGTGCCTGCGTGTGGGCACCGGACGCGCGGCCGGTGCTGGTGGCCGGCCTCGAAGTCTTCGGCCGCTACAGGGTGGATGCCCGACCACAGCCGGCGGCACCGGCCTGCACGAACCGCGTGGCGCTGCACCGCGGCGCGCGCACCGCGCTGCCGGCCGACCCACCCGGCTGGACGCTGCAAGCGGCCCTCAACCGCCCGACTGAACGCCATGAATGGGTGCTGCTGTACCAACCCGCGGCGCCCGTCGCCGCGGCCTCACCGTGACACCCCTGGCCCTGCGCCCCGGTGTTTGACGGCCACTTTGCGCCATCGAAGATGGGGCTTTTCGGGCAACATCGGTGGGTGGGGCGCACGGCGGTGCCAGCGCCCCCTCGGCAACCTGCCCACGGCCGCTGCGCCAGCGTCGGCCGCAACCCTGAAGTTCCGAAGCCCTGATGAGCCGCATCTTGCTGGTGGAAGACCAACTCGACATCCGTCGCCTGATCCGCATGGCCCTGGAGTTCGAGGACCACGACATCCGCGAAGCCGGCACGGGGCCCGAAGCGCTGGCCATGCTGCAGGACTGGTCGCCCGACCTGGTGCTGCTGGACGTGATGCTGCCCGGCGGTCTGAGCGGCCTGGAGGTGTGCCGTACGTTGCGCAACAACCCGGCCACCGCCCAGGTGCCGGTGGTGATGCTGAGCGCACGCGCGCAGGCCCACGACCGCGAAGCCGGCCTGCAGGCCGGGGCCAACATCTACCTGATGAAGCCCTTCAGCCCTCTGCAACTGGTGGACACAGTGCAGGCCTTGTTGCCGCCCGCCGAGTGACCGGCGCCAATCGCCAACCTGGGCTTCACGTCAGACGCTGAGCGCCCTTGGCGGTGCCCGAAAGGCGCGCCAAACGCCCAGAATCCCGGCGCAACACGCAGCCCGGCCGAAAGCTGTGGCGAGGCCTGGCACCGCACGGCCTGGGTGAAAGGCGCATAGCCTCTCGACCTCTCAACCTCTCAGCCGCTTCGGCGCGCCTGCCCGTACTGCCGGAAGCGCTGCAGCACCTCCGCCATTTCTTCGCGGCTGAGGTGCACCGGCTCGCCCAGCACCAGGCTCTGCAGGTAGATGCCGCACAGGGCCTCCACCTCGATAGCCACCTTAAAAGCCGCCGCCAGGCTGCCGCCGCCCGCCACCAGGCCGTGGTTGGCCATCAGACAGGCGTTGCGGTCGACAAAGGCCGCCTGCACGGCCTGGGACAGCGCCTCGGTGCCGAACAGGTGGTAGGGCGTGCACGGCACGTCGTCGCCACCGGCCACGGCCACCATGTAGTGGAACGGTGGCAATCGGCGCCGCTGGCAGGCCAGGGCCGTGGCGTGCGGCGAGTGCATGTGCACCACGGCGTGCAGGTCGGGGCGGCGTGCCAGCACGGCGCCGTGGAAGGGCCATTCGGTGGACGGCGCCCAGTCGCCGGCCAGCACCTGCCCGTCGGCCGACATCAGCACGAAGGCGTCGGCGTTCATCTCGTCGGGCGGCATGCCGGTGGGCGTGACCCAGTAAGCGCCAGGTGTGCCACCGCTGGCCTCGGCGCTGGCGCGGAAGCTCAGGTTGCCGCTGCTGCCACGGTTCAGGCCCAGGGCGTCCAGTTGGCGCAGGGCGGCCAGTCCGGCCAGGCGTTGGGGGGCGTCGTACAACAAGGGCATGGGCGGTCGTGGGAGGAAGTCAGTCGAACAGGCCCGCGATGCCGGACGCGGTGGCCGGCACCAGGCCGCGCTCGGTCAGCAGGCCGGTCACCAGGCGGGCCGGGGTCACGTCAAAGGCCGGGTTGGCGGCGGGGCTGCCGTCGGGCGTGAGCTGCACCTCCACCACCTCGCCTGCGGCGTTGCGGCCGCTGATGTGCGTCTGCTCACGCGGGCTGCGCTCTTCGATGGGGATGTCGCGCAGGCCGTCTTGCAAGCAGCGGTCCAAGGTGCTGGTGGGCATGGCCACGTAAAAGGGCACGCCGTTGTCGTGCGCGGCCAGCGCCTTCAGGTAGGTGCCGACCTTGTTGCACACATCGCCGCGGGCGGTGACGCGGTCACAGCCCACGAAGACGATGTCCACCTGGCCGTGCTGCATCAGGTGCCCGCCGGCGTTGTCGCTGACCACGGTGTGTGGCACGCCGGCCTGGCCCAGCTCCCAGGCCGTCAGGCTGGCGCCCTGGTTGCGCGGCCGGGTCTCGTCCACCCAGACGTGCAAGGCCACGCCGGCCTCGTGCGCTTGGTAGATGGGCGACGTGGCCGTGCCCCAGTCCACCGTCGCCAGCCAGCCGGCGTTGCAGTGCGTCAGCACGTTCACCGGCCCGGGGCGGCGGGCGGCGATGGCCTGGATCAGCGGCAGCCCATGGCGGCCGATGGCGTGGTTCACGGCCACGTCTTCTTCGGCCAGCGCGTCTGCGGCAGCCCAGGCGGCATCGCGGCGTTGCGGCACGGGCAGCGGCCGCAGCACGGCCAACAGGCGGTCGATGGCCCAGGCCAGGTTGACCGCCGTGGGCCGGGCTTCGCGCAGCCAGGCGGCCGTGCTGTCCAGCGTGGCGTCGTCGGCGGCGCCGTTCATCTGCAGCGCCAGGCCGTAGGCCGCGGTGGCGCCGATCAAGGGCGCGCCCCGCACGGCCATGTCGCGGATGGCGGCGTGCACCTGGGCCGGGGTCATCAGCGTGGTGATGGCCAGGCGGTGCGGCAGCAGCCGCTGGTCGATGATGTCCACGCCGCTGCGGTCTGCGCGGGCCACGATGGGCCGCAGCGCCCTGCCCTGCACCTTCATGCCGCAGGACCGAGCACGCGGCCAGCGATGCCGCGCAGCTTCTCGACCATGGCCGGGTCGCGCGCCTCGGGCGCGGTGATCAGCGCGTGTTGAAGCGCGTGGCGGCAGGTGCAGGCTGCGCCGGCCGGATCGTGGGTGATGTGGCCCGCCAGCGCCCCCACCAAGGCGCGGGCTCTTTCGGCGTTGCCCAGCAGCGTGGTGATGATGGCGTCCACCGTCACCGCGTCGTGTGCCGGGTGCCAGCAGTCGAAGTCGGTGACCATGCTGACGGAGGCGTAACAGAGCTCGGCCTCGCGGGCCAGCTTGGCTTCGGGCATGTTGGTCATGCCGATGACGCTGCAGTTCCAGCTGCGGTACATCTGCGACTCCGCGCGCGTGCTGAACTGCGGGCCCTCCATGGCCAGGTAGGTGCCTCCGCGCACGTGCGGCACGCCCTGGGCAGCCAGCATGGCCTGCACGTGGTCGCCCAGGCGCGGGCACACGGGGTCGGCCAGCGACACGTGGGCCACCAGACCGGTGCCGAAGAAGCTCTTGTCGCGTGCGAAGGTGCGGTCGATGAACTGGTCCACCACCACGAAAGTGCCGGGCGGCACATGGGCCTGCAGGCCGCCCACGGCGCTGAGCGACAACACATCGGTGCAGCCCAGTTGCTTCAGCGCGGCGATGTTGGCGCGGTAGTTCACCTCGGACGGCGGAATGCGGTGGCCCCGCCCGTGGCGCGGCAGAAAGGCCAGTTCAGCCGGGCCTTGCGGCGTGGCCAGCGTGCCCAGGAAGACCTGGTCCGACGGCGCGCCCCAGGGCGTGTCCACCGTGACCCAGCGGGTGTCGCTGAGGCCCGGCAGGTCGTACAGGCCACTGCCACCGACGATGGCCAGGCGTTGCGGTTGGTTCATGCGTTCAGGCTCCGAAAACGGCGTTCAGACGGGTTCAGGCGGTGGTCGCCGGGTGGGCGACCGGTTGGGCGCGCGGCCCCTGGGCTTGCCGGTGCACCTCGGCAGGCGGCTGGGCCTTCAGCTTGTGGTCGCTCCACACCTGGCGCCAGCGCCGCGCCCCGCTGAGGCCGTTGTACAAGCCCAGCATGTGGCGTGCCGCGTGGTGCCAGGGCCAGCCCGGATCGGCGGCCTGGCGCTCGGCCATGTAGGCCACCATCAGCGCCTCCACCTCGGCGCGGCTGCGCGACTGCGGGCCTTCGCCGAAGAAGCGTTCGTCCCAGCCGGCCATGGACCAAGGCTCGTGGTAGGCCTGGCGACCCACCATCACACCGTCGACATGCTGCAGGTGCAGGGCGATGTCGTCGTCGGTCTTGATGCCGCCGTTGACCACGATGGTCAGCGCCGGGAAGTCACGCTTGAGCTGCCAGGCCAGTTCGTAGCGCAGCGGCGGGATCTCGCGGTTGTCCTTGGGGCTGAGGCCGTCCAGCCAGGCGTTGCGCGCGTGCACGATGAAGACCTCGGCGCCGCCACGCTGGGACACGGTGCCGACAAAGTCGCGCACGAAGTCGTAGCTTTCGATGCGGTCGATGCCGATGCGGTGCTTCACCGTCACCGGCAGGTGGGTGGCGTCGCGCATGGCCTTGACACCATCGGCCACCAGGCCGGGTTCGGCCATCAGGCAGGCCCCAAAAGCCCCGCGCTGCACCCGTTCACTGGGGCAACCGCAGTTCAGGTTCACCTCGTCGTAGCCCCAGCGTTCGGCCAGCTTGGCGCAGGCCGCCAGGTCGGCCGGCTCGCTGCCGCCCAACTGCAGCGCCACGGGGTGTTCGCTGGGGTTGAAGTCGAGGTGGCGGTGCTGGTCGCCATGCAGCAGCGCACCGGTGGTCACCATCTCGGTGTACAGGCGGGTGTGGCGGGTGATCAGCCGGTGGAAGTGGCGGCAGTGGCGGTCGGTCCAGTCGAGCATGGGCGCGACCGACAGCCGCCAGGGCGACAGCGGGGCATTCATTGGGCGTGATTGTCGCCGGGCAGGGCCCGCTGGGGGCAACGCTGGCCCATTCGCCCATAGGCCAAGGCAGCCCGCCCTGGCGCAGCACCCGCGCACCGGCCTGCCACAAGCGCACCGGGAGCCGCACCTAAACCCGCGCTTGCCTGGCCGCCACCTTCACCGGCAACATGGCCCATGAACGCCCCCGCCCCCCCTGCGCCGCCCACACCGGCCCCACCGCACGCGCCCGGCGGCGCCAGCACCCCAGCCCGCCCCCGAACACTGCCCGTGCAAGCGCGCGACTGGCGCGGCTTGGCCCGGTTGGGCGTGGACGCGCTGCAAGGTGCCGCCACGGTGGCAGAAGGTCTGCACCACACGATTTGGTCGCTGCCCGGGCCCCTGGGCGCCGTGCCGGCCGGGCGCACCCGCGGCCTCACGGGGCTGGTCTACCGCAGCGTGCAGGGCGGCCTGCGAATGGCTGGCGCCGGCCTGGACCAGGCTTTGGCGCTGTGGCCGGCCACGTCCGGCAACTCGGCCAGCGGCCACGGCCCCAGCACGCCACAGCGCGAGGCCTTCCTGGCCGCGTTGAACGGCGTGTGGGGCGACCACCTTGCGGCCACGGCCAACCCCTTGGCCATCGCCATGCAGTTGCGCGTCGATGGCCTGCCCTGGCGCGACGCCTTGGTCCGGCCCGGGCAGCCCGCGCCGCGGCGCCGCGTGCTGGTGCTGGTGCACGGCCTGGCCATGCACGACGGCCAATGGCTGCACCAGGGCCACCACCACGGCCAGGCCGTGGCAGAGGCGCTCGGCTACAGCGTGCTGGCCCTGCACTACAACAGCGGCCGCGCCGTCGCCGACAACGGCCGCGACTTCTCAGCCCAGTTGGACAAGCTGCTGGCCGACTGGCCCGTGCCGCTGGAAGAGCTGGTGCTGGTGGCCCACAGCATGGGCGGCCTGGTGTCGCGCAGTGCCATCGCCCAAGGCACACGCCGGCCGTGGCGGCGCCGACTGCGCGGTCTGGTGTGCCTGGGCACGCCCCACCACGGCGCACCCTTGGAGCGCGGTGGCCGCTGGGTGGACCTGGCCCTGGGGGTCAGCCCCTACGGCGCGCCGTTTGCACGCCTGGGCCGGTCGCGCAGCGCGGGCATCACCGACCTGCGCTTCGGCAATGTGCTGCCCCGCCCCAGCGCGCGCGGTGAGCAACACCAGGACGACCGCCCACCGGTGCCCTGGCCTCGGGGCGTGCCGCTTTTTCTGGTAGGCGCCACCACGGCCGCGCAAGCGCAGGGGCTGAAGCACCAACTGCTGGGCGATGGCCTGGTGCCCCTGGCCAGCGCGCTGGGTGAACACCGGCAGCCAGCGCTGCGCCTGCGGGTACCCGACAGCCACCGCCTGGTGCTGACGCAGGCCAACCACTGGGACCTGCTGAGCCGGCAGGAGGTGACGGCACAGCTGCTGCACTGGCTGGGCCGCGGCGGCTGAAGCGGGCCCAGGCGCCCGGCCACCGCGTGGGCATCAAGCCGCGCGGCGGGCGTTGGTGGTGATGACGTCGGCCAGCCGCGGCAGCAGTTGGGGTGGCAGGTCGTGGCCCATGCCGGCAATGAACTCGCCCGTGGCGCCGGCGATGCGCGCCTGCAGCTCACGCCCAGCGGCCACCGGCACCAGCGGGTCGGCCTCGCCATGCACCACCACCGTGGGCGCGCCGATCTGCGCCAGCAGCGCCGTGCGGTCGCCATCGGCGGCCACGGCAGCCAGTTGCCGCGCGGTGCCAGCAGGACGCCAGGCGCGGGCCACGCTGGCCTGCAGCTGCCGATGCAGGTCAGCGGGGTCGTAGGGGTAATCCGGGCTGCCGATCAGGCGCAGCAAGCGCTGCAGGTGAGCCACCACCGCCTCGGGGTGATGGCCATCAGGCCGCGACAACAAGGCCATCTGCACGCGGGCCGAGGCTTGCGGCAGGTGGCGCGCGCCGCTGGTGGTCATCACCAGACCCAGGCTCTTCACACGCGCCGCCTGCCCGGCGGCCAGGTGCTGGGCGATCATGCCGCCCATCGAAGCCCCGACCACGTGCGCCCGAGCGATGCCCAGCGCGTCCAGCACCCCGAGTGCATCGGCCGCCATGTCGGCCAGGCGGTAGGGCGCGCGCACCGGCAGGTGCACCAGGTGTTTCAGCGCGGCCACGGCCAGGTTGGGCACGCCCAGGTGGTCGAACCCGGTGCTCAGGCCTGCGTCACGGTTGTCGAAGCGGATGACCCGAAAGCCGCGCTGCACCAGCGCGTCCACCAAAGGCTGGGGCCAGCCCGTGAGCTGCATGCCCAGGCCCATGACGAGCAGCAGCGGGTCGCCGTTCACCGGCCCCTGGTCGTCCACCTCGATGGACAGGCCGTTGGCGGACACCTGCATCAACCCGCTCCGCGGCGGCGGCCGGCCGTGGCCTGGGCCGCCGGGTGGCTGGCCGGCATGGGCGCGTGGTGGGTGGTCTTGAAGAACCAGCGACGCGCACCTTGGGCATCGAACTTGCGCCAACGTTGCGGGTCTTGCGCCAGGCGGTCGGCGATGGCGTACAGCGCCAGCGGATTCATGCCCATGCCCACGTGGCTGGCGTGCACCTCGATGTTCTCGGTGTGCGGCGCCTCGGGGTTCAGGCTGCACTGCCAAGCCACCACGCCGTCGCTGCGGCTGTAGATGCTGGTGGTCGGGCACGGGGGCGGTTCGTGCAACTGGGCCAGCAGTTCGTGGTCGTGTACGGCCTGGCCAGACACCATCTCGTAAAAACGCCAGGCGTTGGTGGCCCTGGGATGCCCCGCGAAAGGGGTGCCCAGCGTGATGACGCAGCGCACGTGTTCGGGCTGTTCCTTGGCCAGTTCGCGGGCGTAGACACCGCCCAGGCTCCAGCCAATCAGGCTGACGGGCTCGCGGTGTTTGTCGGCCAGGTGCTTCAGTTGGGCGCGGCAAGCGTCCAGCACCCCATGCCGGGGGCCGAAGTTGAAGCCTTGCTTCCAAGGGTAGGCCGTGTAGCCGCGTTGCTGCAGAAACTGGCGCAGCGGGGCGGTGGTGATGTCTGAAGCGCCCAGGCCGGGAAACACCAGCACCGGGTGGCCGTCGCCCACCGGCAATCGGGCCAGCCAGGGTGTGGCCGCCAACATGGCCGCGTACTCCCACGGCGCACGGGCCTCCAGCATCATCAGCAAGGGGCCGGGCGCCCGCAGGCTGTCGTCCCAATGGGGCAAGGAAAAAGGCTGCGGCTCGGGCTTGGGTTCGGTGCGGGCCGGGTGGCCCGCGGCGGCGCGCAAGGCCTTGGCGCGCCGGTGGTGCGGCAAATTCATCCAGCCATGTTAGCGGCCGGCGCGCCCCTTGGCGGGGGGCTTTGCCCGGGGAACAGCGCCCTGTTTCGCGGGTTTTGTCGCCTTGGTGACGCCGCCAGCCGGCGCGGCTGCGGGCACGCCCACGCCGGCGGCCGCCAACGCGCCACGCAAGGCCCCGCGCACCGTGCCCTGCACGGCCGCGCCCACCAGTCCCCCAACGGCACCGCCCACCGCCTGGCTGACGGCCGTGTTCACACGTTTCGACACCGCTTGCCGCGCACGGCCCACCAACCCCTCGGCCGCGGGGGCCGTGTGCTCGGGTTCGGACACCGGCTCGTGGGCCGCGTCGCCCGGGCGTGGCATGGCGCGCACATCGTCCAGGGCGATCAGCAAGGCTTCTGCCAGCTCGCGCACCTCGGGCAAGGCGGCGGCGTCGGCCATGAGGCCGAAGTCCAGGTGCTGGTCGTAGCTTTGCACCGTGATGTTCAGGCCCAGCCCGTGCACCACGATGCTGGTGGGGTAGTTGCTCAGCATCTGGGCCCCCGCCATGAACAGCGGCACCGGCGGTCCGGGCACGTTGCTGATCACGAGGTTGGCCACCTGCGGGATGCGGTCGGCGACACGCGCCTTGCCGTACAGGGCCGTGGCCGCTTCCATCAACCAAGGCACCCCCAGGCTGGGGAAGTCGGTGGGCATCACGCTCTTCAGGCTGCTCAGGCTGTCCTTCATGGCGCCGCTGGCCTTGACGATGTAGGCCAGGCGCTTGGCCGGATCGGCCAGGTGCGTGCCCAGGCTGATGAAGCTCATGGACGCCTGGTTGTCGGCCGTCGTGTCCCCGGCCGCGCGCAGCGACACCGGCACCGCCGCCACCAGGCTCTTGCGCGGCAGTTGCCGACGCTTGCCATAGAAGCGCCGCAACGCGCTGCTGCACAGCATCAGCACCATGTCGTTCAGCGTGGCGTGGAAGGCCTTGCCCAAGCGCTTCAGCTCGGGCAAAGGCACGCTCACCGCCGCAAAGGCCCGCCCCGCGCTGACGCTGGTGTTGAGCGGGGTGCGCGGCGCCAAGGTGAGGTTGCCCACGCTTTGGGCCCCGCCCATCACCCCGCCGAGCAGCGAGGTCTGGCGCGCCACGCTGCCCGCGGCACCGCCCAAGGTGCGCGCGGTGCTGGGCAGTTCGCGGATCAAGTGGGCCACCTTCTGCGCCTGGTTGCCCAGCACGCCGCGCAGCATTTCCGTCATGCCCAGCTTGTAGTGGCGCTGACGGCCAGAGGGCCGGATGGCCACCTCGCGGCCGCTGGCACTGGTGTCCAGCAGCACATTGGCCAAAGCCACCGCGGCCTGGCCGTCCACCGCGGCGTGGTGCAACTGGGTGTACAGCGCCACGCGCTTGCGGCCGTTGGCAGCCGGTGCCAGGCCTTCGAACACGTGGAACTTCCACAGCGGGCGCTGGCGGTCCAGCAGCACCGGGTGCAACGCGCCCACAGCGGCTTCGAGTTCCGCCAGGCCCGGCGCGCCGCCGCCGGGCGCTTTGGGCAGCTTCACCTCGACGATGTGCTGTTTCAGGTCAGGCTCGGCGTCCACCCAGGCGGGGTTGGCCAGGTTCAGTGGCATCCACCACAGACGGCGGCGCAGGGCGGGCATCAGTGGCAGGCGCTGGGCCACATGCTGGCGCAGCGCGGTGGTGAACTTGCCGCGGAACCCCGCCGGCAGTTCGAACAGGTGCAAGGCGCCCACGTGCATGGGCATCTCGGCGGTTTCCAGGTAGAGGAAGGTGGCGTCCAGCCCCGACAACTGCTTCATGCGGCTCCCCACGGTGAACCGCCGGATGTGGAAAGTGCTGCGCCGGCGGTGGTGGCACAGGCCATGTTAGGCCCTGCGCCGCCCCCCGGGCCTACGGGCTGACCCGTGCGCGGCGCAGGCCCCACAGTTCATTGCCCACCAAGGCGGCGAGCACCAGCCCCCCGCCCCCCAACACGGCCAGGGCCGGGGCTTCACCCGCGCCCCACCAGGCCCAAGCCACGCCAAACACCACCTCCAGCAGCGAGAGCAGCGAGGCTTCGGGCGCGCTCAAGGCTTTGGCCGCGGCCACGGCCATCAGGCACGGGACGGCCAATTGCACCAGGCCCAAGCCCCCGAGCAACGCCACGTCGTGCAGTGAGGCGGTGAAAGGCCAGGCCAAGGGCAGCGTCACCGCGCTGGACAACAGGGCGCCGATCAGCACGGCCGGCAGCATGTCCACCTCGGCGTCGTCACGGTGGTGGTGCAGCACGGTCCAGTTGATGGCCGCAGCCAAGGGCACCGCCAGCGCGGCCAGCGTGCCCCACAGGTGCTGCGCCCCGCCGGCATTGAACTGGTCACCGTACATCCAGGTGATGCCCGCACCGGCCATGGCGATGGCCACCCAGGTACGCCAAGGCAGCGCATGGCGCAGCACCACGCGCGACAACAAGGCCGTGAACAGCGGCCCCAGGGCCATGGTGATCAGCACGTTGGCCACCGAGGTGAGCGTCAACGCCAGCATGAAGGCCGTGAACATCACGCACCAGCAAGCACCCGAGATCCACAGCGTCGTTCCGCCTTGGCGCAGCACACGCCACAGCGGCGCGGCACCCCGCAGCCACCACAACAGCAGGGCCATGCACAGGGCTGCGAAAGCACTGCGCCAGAACGTGACTTCAAAACTGCGTGCGGCTTCCAGGTGGCGCGTGACCACGCCGGCGATGCTCCACATCAGGGTGGCGGCCACCATGGTGAGCACGGCTTGTCGGTGTTTCATCGGAACAGGGTGCTGGCGCCCCCTGCGCTGCAGGATCGCGGCGGTGGGGGCAAAGCTGCGACTGTAGTCGCGCCCGGGCTGCAGACTTGCAGTTCGCCGCGGCCGCCGACCGCCTGCCCGAGACCACCACACCTTGGCAGCGGGTTCGGCTGGACCGGGCCACAGCACAACACGCGGCGGGCACAGGCCTTGCTGCGACTAAACTCGCGCGCCGGTCACGATCGCCGCAGACCGCCGCTGCCCCCATGCCCGCCTTGGTTCCTTCGCCCACCGCTGCAACACGCCCATCCGCCTCGGCCCCAGCGCACTGGGCCGCCGTGGTGCTGCGCCAGAACGGGCCAGCACCTGGCCGGCTGGGCCCCCATCGGCGCCTTGCACTGCAGGCGCTGACCCTGGGTTGGGTGTGCACCTGGGCACCCGGCCTGACCGCGGCCCCCGCGGCGGTGCGCCTGACCTTGCTGGACGGCGAAGCACAGGTGCTGCAAGGCAGCCAATGGACCGGGACCGTCCAGGGCCAGGCCCTGCCTCCGGGCAGCGTGCTGCACACCGGCCCGCGCACCGGGCTGCTGCGCTTGGAGTGGCCCGACCAGACGGCCCTGGACCTGGGCCCCGACGCGCGCGTGATGCTGCTGCCCGCCGGCTTCCGGGCCCGCCAGGGCAAAGCGCCACTGGCCTACGTGTTGCGGGGTTGGGTCAAGCTCAGCGGCGGCCCACAAGGCACGGCCGGCGGGGTGCTGACACCACGCCTGGAGGTGCTGCCACTGGCCGCCGCCGGTGGCGCCGTGGTGCTGCAGGTGCAGCCGGCGGCCGTGCAGGTGTTTGCAGAGAACAGCGCCACCGAGGTGGTGCTGCGCCCCAGTGGCGCCAGCCACGGCCTGGCGGCCGGCGCCTGGTTCGACGCCGAACCGCCCGCCCTGCCGCGCCCGGCCGGCGCCTGGATGGCGCAGGTGCCACGCGCCTTCCGCGACCCCATCCCGCGCCGTGCGGCGGCCTTCGACGGCCAGAAGATCGCCGGGACGCCCCTGCCCCCACCCGGCTACGCCGTGCTGGCCGACTGGCTGACGCTGGCCGAGCCCGAACTGCGCCGTCAGTGGCCCACACGCCTGGCCCCCTGGCTGCAAGACCCCACGTTCCGCCGCGCGGTGCAGGCCGGCCTGCAGCGTCATCCAGAATGGGCGCCGGTGCTGAACCCGCCGCGCTGAACGTTTTTCGACGGCCCCGCGCTCGCCACGGCGGGCCGATCCGCTGCCCCTCACTTCACAGACCAGCCCCAACACCGCCATGAAACTGCTCGTCAAGTTCAACCTCATCTTCGTGCTGGTGATGGCCCTGGGCCTGGGTGTCAGCGGCGTCATCACCCGCAACCTGCTGCAGGCCAACGCCCAGGAAGAGGTGCTGAACAACGCCCGGCTGCTGATGGAAAAAGCGCAGGCGGTGCGTGGCTACACCTCCACGCAGATCACCAAACTGCTGCAGACCCAGCTGAAGTACGAATTCCTGCCGCAGTCCGTGCCCAGCTATTCCGCGGTGGAAGTGCTGAAGGCGCTGCAGAGCAAGTACCCCGACTTTGGCTACAAAGAAGCCACTCTGAACCCCACCAACCCGCGCGACAAGGCCGACGGCTGGGAGGTGGACGTGGTGAACCAGTTCCGCAGCAACAACGAGCTGAAAGAAAGCACCGGCCAGCGCGACACCCCCACCGGCCAGCAGCTGTGGATCGCGCGTCCGCTGCGCATCACCAACGGCGCCTGCCTGGAGTGCCACAGCAGCGTGGACGCCGCGCCCAAGACCATGGTGGACCGCTATGGCCCCAACAACGGCTTCGGCTGGAACCTGCACGAGGTGATCGGCGCCCAGGTCGTCAGCGTGCCCATGGCCCTGCCGCTGGCACGCGCCGACCACAGCTTCCGCGTCTTCATGGCCGCGCAAGTGGGCGTGTTCGTCACCGTGGGCATCGTGCTGAACCTGATGATCTGGCTGGTCATCGTGCGCCCGGTCACACAGTTGTCCAGCCTGGCCGACCGCGTCAGCCAGGGCGACCTGGAAGCGCCAGAGTTCAACACCGGCAGCCGTGACGAGATCGGCAACCTGGCCGCGTCGTTCACCCGCATGCGGACCAGCGTGGTGCAGGCCATGCGCATGCTGGACAGCTGAACCCGCCCGACACGCCTGAACCATGAGCACAAATCAGCGGCCTGAAGCCCTGGGCAAGTACCGGGTCACCGGCGTCCTGGGCGAAGGCGCCATGGGCGTGGTGTACCAGGGTTTCGACCCGGGGATCCAGCGCACCGTGGCGCTGAAGACCATGCGCCGGGCCCTGGCCGAGAACCCCGAGGCCGACGCCAGTGGCGCCACGCTGGCCGCGCGCTTCCGCAACGAAGCCCAGGCCGCGGGCCGGCTGCAGCACCCCGGCATCGTGGCGGTGTACGACTACGGCGAAGAAGGCGAGATCGCCTACATCGCGATGGAGTTCGTGCCGGGTGCCACGCTGGCGCGCTACCTGAACCACGGCGAGCAGCCGCGCTTCAGCGAGGCCGACACGCTGAGCCTGGTGGTGCAGTTGCTGGACGCGCTGGACCACGCCCACAGCCACGGCGTTTGGCACCGCGACATCAAGCCGGCCAACCTGCTGCTCACCCAGGACGGCCGGCTGAAGGTGGCCGATTTCGGCATCGCCCGCATCGCCTCCGTCAACCTGACGCAGGTGACGAGCATCGTCGGCACGCCCGGCTACATGGCGCCTGAACAGCTGTTGGGCCGCCCGCTGGACGGCCGTGCCGACCTGTATGCCGTGGGCGTGCTGCTTTACCAGATGCTGGTCGGCCACACGCCGTTCTCCGGCAGCATCGAGTCGCTGATGTACCGCGTGGTCAACGAGATGCCGCCGCCGCCTTCCAGCGTGGCGGGCTTTGCCCATGGCACGGCCTACGACCAGCTGCTGGCCAGGGCCCTGGCCAAACAGCCCGAAGCCCGTTTTGCCGACGCCGGCGCCTTCAAGGCCGCACTGCTGGCCAACCGCAGCGCGCCCGTGCCTGGGCGCGTCTCAGGCGACACGCTGGTGCTGAAGGCACGCGACGCTGCGCGCGCCACCGGCGCGGTGGTGGGCACCGCGGGCACGGCCGGCACCGCCGGCAGCCAGGGCGGTTCGTTCGTGCGGGCCGGCGCACCGGCCACGGCCGGTGGCACCACCGTGTCGCACTGGGACCCGCAGGTGCTGGCCCAGGTCGAGGCCAAGCTGGCCAAGCACTTGGGGCCGATGGCCGGCGTGCTGGTGCGGCGCACCGCCAAGGACTGCCACGACCTGCCCCTGCTCTACGCCCGCCTGGCCGAACAACTCACCAGCGTGACCGCACGCGACGCCTTCCTGGCCCAGGTGCAAGGCACGGGCGGCACGGTGCACACCACGGCCGCACCGGCCGGGGCTGGCAGCCTGGCCCGCCCTGTGCTGGCCGAGGCCCTGGTACAGCAGGCCGGCAAGCTGCTCGCGGGCCATGTGGGGCCCATCGCCACCGTGGTGTGCAAACGCGCCGCGGCCAAGGCCACCACCCGGGAAGAGTTCTTCAGCCAATTGGAAGCCGCCGTGCCCAACGCGGCCGCGCGCCAGGCGCTGCGCAGCGAGCTCGACAAGCTGCGCTGAGCGGCGTTCCGTCGCCGCGCCGCAGGCGGCAACATCGGCCTGCCCCATGCAAAACGGCGCCCCGCACAGTCCGTGTCAATACTCTGACGCCGATCTGAAGCCCTGAACACAATGCCCTGCAGCGAAAGCTGCAGGGCATTGTTCATATGGGCTACGTGCAAGGACACAGTCGAGACCAAGGCGGCCTGTTTCCGGTG
>JBKCUM010000063.1:0-12533 GCA_046318395.1 Rubrivivax sp. | reverse complement strand
CACAGGCCATGCTGTGGCAGGCAGTCGTGCAGACGGTGTTTCCGCCCTGATAGCTTTGATGCGGCTATCCGCAGCGGGGCAGCGGACAGTTCGACAAGGCCGAGAATATCATCACCTACCACCGGGTGCTGTTCCACCGCGTGGCCACCACGCTGAACTACCTGGACATCAAGACCGAGGTGGTCAGCTGCGGCACCTGCTACGACCAACTGCAGGGCTACAAGTTCGAGGACATTTTCCCCGGCTGCCGCATCGTGGACATCCACGAATTCCTGCTAGAAAAAGGCATCACCTTGCCCGGGGCCGACAGCCCGCAGGCCGCCGGCTACCTGTACCACGACCCCTGCCACAGCCCCATGAAGCTGCAGGAGCCGATGAAGACCGTGAAGGCCCTGGTCGGCGACAACGTGGTGAAGAGCGAACGCTGCTGCGGCGAGAGCGGCACGCTGGGCGTCACACGGCCCGACATCAGCACCCAGGTGCGCTTCCGCAAGGAAGAAGAGATGAAGAAGGCCGAGACCGCCTTGCGCGCCACCGGCACGGTGGCGGCCCAGGGGCCGGTGAAGATCCTCACCAGCTGCCCCAGCTGTCTGCAGGGCTTGAAGCGCTACGAAGGCGACCTGAACAACGGCCTGCTGGAAGCCGACTACATCGTCGTGGAAATGGCGCGCCAGATCCTCGGTGAGACCT
Source organism: Rubrivivax sp. (assembly GCA_046318395.1). Lineage (GTDB taxonomy): Bacteria > Pseudomonadota > Gammaproteobacteria > Burkholderiales > Burkholderiaceae_C > Rubrivivax. Next base: position 11,843 of record JBKCUM010000063.1, on the reverse strand, counting down.
GGCTGGAAGACTACGTGGGCCGCGCCAACCAGGGCGGCATCGAGCGCGTGTTGGTCTGAACCACGCTGTGTGTGTAGGCCGCCACGCGATGGCGGCTTGCATGCACCTTTCAAGCCCAGGGTCGCTGGGTCCATGGTGGGGTGTATGGGGGTGGGCGGCTTAAACTCACGTTCATGGCCGGCCTTCAAAAAGACACCCCCACCCCCACCGCCGTCACGGTGCACCAGGCATCGCGTGTGCTGGAAGTGCACTTTGACGACGGGGCGCAGTTCCGCATTCCCTTCGAGCTGATGCGCGTGTACTCGCCCTCGGCCGAGGTGCAGGGCCATGGCCCCGGCCAGGAGGTGCTGCAGACCGGCAAGCGCGAGGTGCTGATCACCGACATCGCCGCCGTCGGCCACTACGCCGTGCAGCCGCGGTTCTCCGATGGCCACGAGTCCGGCATCTTCACCTGGGCCTACTTGTACGAGCTGGGCGCCCGGCAAGCCGACCATTGGCAGCGCTACGAAGAGCGCTTGGCCGCGGCCGGCGTCAGCCGCGACGCGCCCATGCCCATGGCCTCCGGCGCCAGCTGCGGCCACCACCACTGAGATACCCCCCCCCACCATGGCAGACACCCATTTCGGTTTTAAGCAGGTGGACGAGGGCGAAAAGGCCCGCCACGTCAAAGGCGTGTTCGACTCGGTCGCGAGCAACTACGACCTGATGAACGACGTGCTCAGCATGGGCATGCACCGCGCCTGGAAGGCCTACACCGTCGCCGTGGCCAACCTGCAAGCGGGCATGCAGGTGCTGGACATCGCCGGCGGCACCGGCGACCTGGCCGGCGCCTTCGCCCGCCAGGTGGGCGCCAGCGGCACGGTGGTCCACACCGACATCAACGAAGCCATGCTCAGCACCGGCCGCGACCGCATGCTCGACGAAGGGCTGGTGCTGCCCACGTTGACCTGCGACGCCGAGCAGCTGCCTTTCGCCACCGGCACTTTTGACCTCGTCAGCGTGGCCTTCGGCCTGCGCAACATGACGCACAAAGACCTGGCCCTGGCCGAGATGTGCCGCGTGCTGAAACCGGGCGGCCGCTTGCTGGTGCTGGAGTTCTCGAAGGTGGCCGCACCGCTGGCCAAACCCTACGACTTCTATTCCTTCAAGCTGATGCCCTGGCTGGGCCAGCTGATCGCCAAGGACGCCGACAGCTACCGCTACCTGGCCGAGAGCATCCGCATGCACCCCGACCAGGCCACGCTGAAGGCCATGATGAAAACCGCGGGCTTCGGCCATGTGGACGTGCACAACCTCAGCGCCGGTGTGGTGGCGCTGCACGTGGGCATCAAGTGCTGAAGACCTTGGCGCGCCTGTCGCCCCGGGCGCGCCTGGCGCGTCTGGTGCACCGCACGCGCTTGGCGCGTCTGTCGCGGCTGCCGCGCTGGATGCGCCCGGCACGCTGGCCCCAGCAGCGTCGGCAGCGCCCGGCGGCACTGCCGCTGCTGGGCTTGTCGGCCGTCGAGGTCGAAGAATTCCTGGGCATTGCGCGCCAAAGCTTCGTGGGCCTGCAGGCCGCCTGGGACGCGCAAGACCTGGTCACCCTGGCCCGGTTGACCACCGAACCCTTGCTGGCCGAACTGCGCGACCAATTGGCCGCGCGCGGCCCCGGCCCCAACCGCACCGAGGTGCTGCGCCTGGAAGCGCAGCTGCTGGGCCTGGACGAACTGCACGAGGCCTTTGTGGCCAGCGTGGAGTTCTCGGGCCTCATCCGCGAAGGCGGTGCCCAAGCCCCGGGCTGCCCTTTCCGCGAACTCTGGTTGCTGGCCAAGGTGAAGGCCGGCGGGCAGGGCTGGCGCTTGGCCCGCGTGCAGGCGCTCGCTTAAGCACGACAGCACACCGGCCCTGCGCTGGGCCGCCCGGTGGGGCGCAACCCCCCGGGCCGCGGGCCTGGCGCCGTTGGCCAAGACACCGGCTTGTCACGCCTGGCTGGCACGCTGACGGTTTGTGCCCACTTGCTTTCCCACCCGCATCCACCCCCCCTTGGTCGCACCTTGAACAGGGGCCCTTCGCCGTGCTGTGGCCGTGGGGGCAGCGGTTAAACTGAAACGAGCCCTTGACGACCCTGCGCGCCGCGCGGGCGGCTGCGGTGGCGATGCCCACCGCGCCGGCCCTGTCGGGGTCTGGCCCACGACCTCCTGGCTCCATCCTGAACATGAACATGCACCTGTTGAACGCCTCTCGCCCCGCCCTGCGTTGGGTGGCCCTGGCCACCGTGGCCAGTGCCGTGTTGCTGACCGCCTGCGGCGAGAAGAAGGAAAAGGCTGCCAGCCAGACCGCCGCCAAGGTCAACAAGGACGAGATCACCGTCCACCAGATCAACTTCGTGCTGCAGCAGCAGCGCAACCTGCGCCCTGAGCAGGCCGACGCCGCGGGCAAGCAGGTGCTGGAGCGCCTGATCGACCAGCAACTGGCCCTGCAGAAGGCCGACGACCAAAAGCTCGACCGCGAACCCCGCGTGGTGCAGCAGCTGGAAGCCGCGCGCCGCGAGATCCTGGCCCGTGCTTACTTCGAAAAGGTGGGTGAGGCCGCCGTCAAGCCCACGGCCGAAGAGGTCAAGGCCTACTACGCCTCCAAGCCCGCGCTGTTCGCCGAGCGCCGCATCTACAGCATCCAGGAAATCAGCATCGAGGCCAAGGGCGACCAGGTCCAGGCCCTGCGCGACAAGCTGGCCGCTTCCAAGAGCATCAACGAGTTCATCGAATACCTGAAGGCCAACGACATCCGCTTCGCCGCCAACCAGGCCGTGCGCACCGCCGAACAACTGCCGCTGAACAGCCTGGACGCCTTCGCGAAGATGAAGGACGGCCAGGCCGTCGTGTCGCCCAACGCCAACGGCGTGCAGGTCATCGTGTTGGCCGGCTCGCGCAGCCAGCCGGTCAGCGAAGAGCAGGCCCGCCCGGCCATCGAGCAGTTCATCCTGAACGACCGCAAGCGCAAGCTGGTGGAAGAAGACGTGAAGGCCATGCGCGCTTCCGCCAAGCTGGAATACGTGGGCAAGTTCGCAGGTGGCCCGGCCGCCGCGGCTTCTGGTGCCGCCCCTGCCGCGCCCGCAGCCGCGCCCGCCGAAGCCACGGCCCCTGCCGCACCCGCTGCCAGCGGCGGCCTCAGCGCTGGCGACATCGCCAAGGGCATGGGCCTGAAGTGAACATGAACACCCGCCTCCACACCCCTTTGCGCGCCGGCCTGGCCGCTGGCTTGGCGCTGTGCCTGGGTTTGGGCAGCTTGCCCGCAACGGCCCAGCCGGCCGCTGCGCCGGCGGCCGCGGCCAGCGCCGAATACCGCCTGGGTTCAGGCGACGTGCTGCGCATCAGCGTCTACCAAAACCCCGACCTCACGCTGGAAGCCCGCGTCAGCGAACCCGGCCTGGTGTCGTACCCGCTGCTGGGTTCGGTGAAGCTGGGTGGCCTGAGCGTCAGTGCCGCTGAGAAGCTCATCGCCGACGGCCTGCGCAACGGCAACTTCGTGCGCCAGCCGCAGGTCAGCATCGCCGTGCTGCAGGTGCGCGGCCACCAGGCCAGCGTGCTGGGCCAGGTGAACCGCCCGGGCCGCTATCCGCTGGAACAAGTGGACCTGCGCCTCTCGGACCTGCTGGCCACGGCCGGTGGTGTGGCCGGCAGCGGTGGCGACGTGGTGGTGCTCACCGGCACCCGCAACGGCCAGCCTTTCCGCTTGGAAGTGGACCTGCCCACGCTGTTCAGCCCGGCCGGCCGTGCCCAGGACGTGGTGGTGCAGAACGGCGACACCCTGTGGGTGGACCGCCAGCCCATGGTCTACATCTACGGCGAAGTGCAGCGCCCCGGCCCCATGCGGCTGGAGCGTGGCATGACGGTGATGCAGGCCCTGGCCACCGGCGGTGGCCTGAACCAGCGTGGCACCCAGAAGGGCCTGCGCGTGCACCGCAAGGCCGCCGACGGCCGCGTGCAGGTGATCGAGCCCACGCTGGACGACAAGGTGCAGGACGGCGACGTCGTGTTCGTGCGCGAAAGCCTGTTCTGAAGCCCTTGCGGAGAGCCTGAATGACATTCGCACAGTTCCTGTCCATCCTGCGCGCCCGCAAGTGGGCCGCCCTGGGTGTGTTCTCCCTGGTGGTGCTGACCACCGTGGTCGTCAGCCTGCTGCTGCCCAAGCAGTACCTGGGCACGGCCAGTGTCGTCATCGACGCCAAGCCCGACCCCGTCTCGGCCATGGTCAACCCCGCCGCCGTGATGCCCAGCTTCATGGCCACGCAGGTGGACATCCTCACCAGCGAACGTGTGGCCCTGCGCGTCATCCGCGACCTGAAACTGGCCGAGAACCCCGCCCTGCGCCAGCAGTGGCAGGAAGAAGCCCAGGGCAAGGGCAGCTACGAGCAGTACCTGGTGGACCTGCTGCAAAAAGGCCTGGACGTGAAGCCTTCGCGCGAGAGCAACGTCTTCCAGGTGAACTACAAGAGCCCCGACCCGCGCTTCGCCGCCGGTCTGGCCAACGCCTTCGCCCAGGCCTACATCGCCACCACGCTGGAACTGCGCGTGGACCCGGCCCGCCAGTTCAGCAGCTTCTTCGCCGCCCAGGTGAAAGACGCCCGCGACCGCCTGGAAGCCTCGCAGCAAAAGCTGTCGGCCTTCCAGCAGGCCAAAGGCATCATCGCCACCGACGAGCGCTTCGACATCGAAAACGCCCGCCTGAACGAACTCAGCAGCCAGCTCACGCAACTGCAGGCCGTGTCCGCTGACAGCACCAGCCGCCAAGTGCAAGCCCAGGGCACGCAGGCCGACCGCCTGCAGGAAGTGCTGAACAACCCCGTCATCGGCTCGCTGAAGGCCGACCAGTCGCGCGCCGAAGCGCGCCTGCAGGAACTGTCGCAACGCCTGGGCGACAACCACCCGCAGGTGCAAGAAGCACGCGCCAACATCAACGAACTGCGCAAGCGCATCGACGCGGAAACCCAGCGCGTCAGCAGCGGCGTGGGCGTCACCAACACCATCAACAAGGGCCGCGAAGCCGCGGTGCAGCGCGAGCTGGCCGCCCAGCGCGCCAAGGTGCTGGAGATGAAGGTGGTGCGCGACGAAGGCCTGGTGCTGCAGCGCGAAGCCGAAAGCGCCCAGCGCATCTACGACAACCTGGTGGTGCGCGCCAGCCAAACCGGCCTGGAAGCGCAGAACACCCAGAGCTACGCCAACATGCTGACCACCGCGCAGCCGCCGGTGGAACCCGCCGGCCCCAAGGTGTTGTTGAACACCGTGCTGGCCGTTTTCCTGGGCACCTTGCTGGCGGTGGGCGTCGCCCTGCTGCTGGAGCTGACCGACCGCCGCGTGCGTTCACCCGAAGACCTGGTGGCTGCGCTGGGCTTGCCCGTGCTGGGCAGCCTGCCCACGCCCAAGGCCAAGCACTACCTGCCCAGCCGCCCCGCCATGCTGGGGCAAACCAAGCCGCTGAGCCTGCCTGCGGGCGGCACGGCGGCCGGCGCCCACCACGGTTTCTGAAGGCGCACCATGGCCAAGCTTCCTGACTACCAAGACTCCGCCGCCACCGCCGTGCACGCCGCACCGCCCACGGCCTCTGCCGAGCAGCCCTCGGCCGTGAAAGACCGCTCCATCGGCAGCATCCTGGCCGACCTGCGCCACCTCAGCGCCGACCAGGTGGAACGCATCGCCCAGCACCAACGCGAGAAGGGCGTGCGCTTCGGCGAAGCCGCCGTCGCGCTGGGCTTTGCCAGCAACGACGACGTGCTGTTCGCGCTGAGCCAGCAGTTCCACTACCCGTACGTGCCCGAAGAACGGCGCAAGGCCAACGCCGAACTGGTGGCCTTGAACCAACCCTTCGGCGTGCAGGCCGAGAGCTTCCGCGCCATCCGCAGCCAGCTGATGATGCGGCTGTTCAACGAAGGCCAACCGCGCCGCGCCATCGCCGTGGTCAGCCCGGAAAGCGGCGACGGCAAAACCTTCTTCGCCGCCAACTTGGCCGTGGTGCTGGCCCAGCTGGGTGGCCGCACCCTGCTGGTGGACGCCGACATGCGCCACCCCCGCCAGCACCAGGTCTTCGGCCTGGAGAACAAGGCGGGCCTGTCGGGCATCCTCAGCGGCCGCGCCGAAGCCAAGGTGATCCAGCAGGTGATGGACGTGCCCAGCCTGTTCATCCTGCCTGTGGGCACCACACCGCCCAACCCGCAGGAACTGGTGGAACGCCCGGCCTTCGGCCTGCTGATGCGCGAACTGGTCAGCAAGTTCGACCACGTGGTGGTCGATACGCCCGCCGCCCGCTACGGCAGCGACTCCGCCGTCATCGCCGCGCGCTGCGGCGCCGCCCTGGTGGTGGCGCGCAAGAACCAGGCGCGTGTCACGGCCCTGCAAGACCTGGTGGCCAACCTGGCCGAAACGCCCGCCCAACTGGCCGGTGTGGTCTACAACGAGAACTGACATGGCCGCCGCCCCCGCCCCTGGCGCTGCGCCTGCCGCGCGCCCCCGCCTGCCGGTGTGGCCGGCGGGCGCCGACCGCCTGGTGCTGGCGGTGCTGGGCTTGGGCCTGGCCGTCATGTACGGCCCGGCCTACAACGAGCTGGCCCACACCATCTGGGCCACCGACGAACAGGGCCACGGCCCCATCATCCTGGCGCTGAGCCTGTGGCTCATCTACACCAAGCGCCATGCCGTGGCCGCGGCCGCGCTGGCGCCGCGCCCGCTGCTGGCCTGGCCGCTGCTGGTGTTCAGCCTGGCGCTGTACGCCTTCGGCCGGTCGCAAGACATCATCATCTTTGCCATCGGTTCGCAGATCACGCTGCTGGTGGCCCTGGTGCTGTTGTTCCTGGGTACCGCGGCGCTGCGCCTACTGTGGTTCCCGCTGTTTTTCATGCTGTTCATGGTGCCGCTGCCCGAAGCCCTGGTGGCCGCCGTGACCGCCCCGCTGAAGAGCGCGGTTTCCGCCGTGGCCAGCAGCTTGCTGTACCACGTGGGCTACCCCGTGGGCCGCAGCGGCGTGGTGATGACCGTCGGCCCCTACCAGCTGCTGGTGGCCGACGCGTGCGCCGGCCTGAACAGCATGTTCACGTTGGAAGCGCTGGGCATGCTGTACATGAACCTGATGCGCTACACCTCGGTGGCCCGCAACGTCACCCTGGCCATCCTGCTGGTGCCCACGGCCTTTGTGGCCAACATCGTGCGCGTGATGATCCTGGTGCTGGTGACGTACCACTTCGGCGACGAAGCCGGCCAAGGCTTTGTGCACGGTTTCGCCGGCATGGTGCTGTTCATCGTGGCCCTGGGCCTGATGCTGGTGCTGGACAAGGTGCTGGGTTTCTTCTTCTCCAACGCCAAGGCCCCCGCATGAACACCGCACGCATCCGGGCCCTGGTGGTGCTGGTGTTGATGCTGGCCAGCGTGGCCGGCGCTGCGGCTTGGCGGCCGACGACCAAGCTGGCGGACACCCGGCCGAAGATCGAACTGGAGACCTTGTTCCCCAAGGCCTTCGCGGACTGGCGCGTGGACGATCGCATGCCCGTGCAACTGGTATCGCCCGACACCGCAGCGCTGCTGAACAAGATCTACAACCAGACGCTCAGCCGCACCTATGTGAACAGCAAAGGCGAACGCATCATGCTGTCGGTGGCGTATGGCGGCGACCAGTCGGACGCCACGCGGGCGCACAGGCCGGAGGTGTGCTACCCAGCGCAGGGGTTTCAATTGCTCGCCAATGGAGCCAGTCAATTGGGGCTAGAGACAGGCCCTCTGCCGGTGCGACGGTTGGTCGCAAAACTCGGCGGGCGAGTCGAACCCATTACCTATTGGATCCTCGTGGGCGACCGTGCCACCGTCACTGGTTCCGAGATGAAGCTGGCGCAGTTGGGTTACTCAACGCGTGGCGTGGTGCCCGATGGCATGCTGGTTCGCGTTTCCAGCATCGGTACCGACGCTCCGGTCGCCTACACCGCGCATGAGCGGTTTGTCGGCGACCTGCTTCGTTCGATGCCTGCAGAACAACGCACCCGAGTGGTGGGCTCCCTGCATTGAGCTTGGGTCCACGATTGCTTGCCACGCGGAAGCCCCAGCGTGAGCACCGTGCACCGATGCCTACGATCCGACCATGACCACACTGCAGATCCTCTTCACGGTGCTGCCTTGGCTGCTCGCTGTGGCATTGCCGCTGATTGGCGTGGCCTTGATGGTCCTTGGCCGCCGTACGGCAACGTGGTGGATCTTGGGCTATTTCGTGTTGTTGGCCAGTTTCCCCAACGCCTCCTGGGGCTTGTTGGAAACGGCTGCAGGCCAAAACTTTTACACGCGTGGCACTGGCCTGTTTTACTTGTCTGCCATCAACGTGCTGCTCTTTGGCTTGGTTCTGCAGGCCTTTTTTGCCCGGCACGCCCTGCAGATATTGCCAGTGCAGCACAACCTTGGTCTTGTGGCCAAACTTTTCTGGCTGATGCTGTTGGGCCACTTGGTGGTGTGGGCTGTGCTGCCCGATGTGCCGTGGTACCGATTGATCGCCTACCAGGGCCTGCTCAATGTGGTCAACCTGATGCTGGTCTTCTATGTGTTGACGGCGTCATTGCGTGAACCCCGAGATTTGCAGCGCTTGGTGGATGTGCTGCTGTGGTGTGTGGCCCTGCGTGGACTTTGGGGCCTGTTTCGATTCGTGGCGCTGGGGGGCGACCCGGCCAACTTCTACGAGAACTTCCAAAAGATCAACATCAAGATCACGTTCTTCGACATCAACGACAGCCTGCTGGCGATGATGGCCGTGTTCATCGCTGCTTGGCGGCTGGCGCATGGTTTGGTGCAAAGCCGCAGTGCCAAGTGGGCTTACGGTGGGCTGATCGCTCTGGAACTCTTCATCGTGCTGTTCTCGCAGCGGCGTACTGCCTGGGGCGGACTGGTTTTGGTCGTACTGCTGTTCGCGTGGCTGCACCGTGGCCGGCTGCGTTGGGGTCTGTTGACCGGCTTGGCAGTGATTGGAGCACCGGTGCTGGCCTACAAGCTGATCCAACGCACAGGCCAGAGTTACGCAGGCGGTTCGTGGCTGGAACGCTTTGCGCCTGACATCTTCGTGAACGGGCAGTTGAGTTTCACCACCGGCCGGTTCGCCGAGTTGTACGCGGCTTGGATCTACATACGCGAGAGTCCTTGGGTGGGTCTGGGTGCTTGGGGGCGCTATGACGGCTTCCGCTTCAGTGAACTGGCCTGGCACCGCGGCGACTTTGGATGGATGCACAGCGGCGTGCTGCACATCATGCTCAAGACAGGCTTGCTGGGCGTGGCGCTGATGCTGGTGGTCATGGGCTTGTACCTGCGTTTTGTCTTCCGCAGCCGGCCCGCCATGCCTGCGGCTTGGCAAGGCGTGCTCTGGATGGGTTTCGCCGGCGCTTTGTTCATGTTGCCCACGTGGCTGATCGGTACGCCGGTCATCGAGTACCGCACCATGCAACTGATGGCGCTGTGCTTGGCGTTGCCTTACCTGGCTGTCGCCGCAGCGAAGGTGTCTGTGGTTGGGAATGCGCCCGCGACTTCGGTGGCGGCCGCACGTTGGGGCATTCGGCCCTTGCGCCTTCGCACCGTGGGACCGCAGCGCTGACATGGCGCTGGCACGAAACGCATTGTTCAACCTGCTGGGTGCCGCTGTTCCAGCGGTGCTGGGCATCATCACCATCCCGTATGTGGTGCGCATGTTGGGCACCGATGGCTACGGGCTGCTCACGCTGATCACGGCCATCGTTGGCTACTTCGCGGTGCTGGACGTCAACCTGACGGCGGGTTCTACCAAGTACGTGGCCCAGTTCCACGCGGCAAGGGACCACCAAAGCTTGGCGCAGACGGTCAGTTTTGGCCTGGCGGTGTACGCAGGCATCGGCGTTGTTGGCGCCTGCGGGTTGTGGGTCGGTTCGGCCTGGTTGGTGACCGATGTGTTTTCGGTGGCCCCATCCCAGCAAACCGTGGCGGTTGACGCAGTGCGCGTTGCGGCCTTGGGCTTCTTCACCGGACAGGTGCAGGCTTATCTGCAAAGTCTGCCCGGGGCCTTGATGCGCTACGACATCTCAGGACGCACCGAAGCGGCCTTTGGTGCTGCGGTCACGCTGCTGACTGTGCTGCTCCTTGCCATGGGTTGGGGCTTGGTAGAGGTCGTGGCGCTTCGTGTGGGCGCCAGTGTGTTGCAGGCCCTGGTGTTGGTCCTCGCCCTGCGACGCTTGTTGCCGGTGTTCAAGCCAGCATGGCCCGACCGCGCGTTGCGTGCCCAACTCGTTGGCTTCAGTGCCTTCGCCTTTCTGAGCCGCCTGGCTGCGCTGACCTACACCCACGCCGACAAGTTGTTGATCGGCCACCGTGTCGGTACGGCCGCGGTCGCCTACTACGCCGTGCCCAGCACCTTGGCCAACCGGGTCATGTTCCTGGTCTTCAGGTTGTCCGGGGTGATGTTTCCGCACGCCAGTGCATTGGCGGCCCAAGGGCGCCTCGATGAGCTTCGCGAACAGTACCTGCTCGGATCGCGCTTCTTGTTCTTGCTGAACGGTTTGATCGCCGTGCTGCTGGCCATGCTGGCCCAGCCCTTGCTCACCTTGTGGGTGGGTGAAGAGTTTGCCCGGCAGGGCGCTGCTGTTCTGGCGCTGGTGGCACTGGCGCAGTGGGTCGACTCGCTGACCAACCTGCCGTCGATGGTCAACGATGGTCTGGGCCACCCGCGGGTGACGGGGCTGTCCGCACTGGCGCGTGCTTTGGTGGGTCTGGCCCTGGTGTGGGTGGGTGTCGGTTGGGGGGGTATCCAAGGCGCGGCCTGGGGCCACTTGGTCGCATCTGTGCTGATGACCATCGTTTTTGTGGTCTATGTGCATGGGCGCACACTGCCGGTGGCTTTGCCAACGCTGCTTTTGCAGGCCTACGTTCGGCCGTTGCTGGTGTTGCTGCCGGTGGGCGCACTGCTGTGGTGGTGGGCACCCAAGGTGGCGCATTGGTGGACTTTGGTGGCGCTGGGGGGCACTGCCGTTCTGCTGGCCCTGCTCTTGGCTTGGCTTTGGGTGTTGCCCGTGGACATGAGGCAGCGGTTGTTGAAGCGTGGAGGGTCGCCTTCGGGGCGGGCGTGATGAAGGTACTGCTGGTCTGCGAGGACATCCCAGCCACCGCCTTGGGTGGCTTGGGCAAACACGTGGTCGCTTTGGGGCATGCGTTGATGGACGCAGGCCACGAGGTGGCCTTGATGGGCCGTGACCAACCCAGCTACGAACATTGCGCCGCCGAGGTTGGCTTTCGCGGTCGTTTCATCGCCGGGTTCGGCAACCCTTTCCCTGGCTGGAAGGAGCGGCAGTTGGGTGTCGCCGTGCCCGCCAAGAGGCCCCATGTGGCCCGGCGGATTGCCCAGGCCATCCTGGCCCATGCGGGTGAATTTGACGTGGTGCACTACCATGGCCACCACCCGATGGTCGGCCGCTACCTGCCGGTAGAACTGAACTTCCTACAGACACGCCACGACCAGGGTTCCGACTGCATCACCCATGTGCGTTTCCGCGACGGCCAGGTTTGCCGTGCAACCGACCCCGCTGCCTGCGCCGGCTGTATGCACCCTGCCCCCGGCCCGTTGCGCAGCCTGGTCACGGCCGCGGCGGTGAAACGTTACCGCCGCGAAACCGCCGAGGCCTTCGCCCGGCACCCGGTGGTGTTCGTGTCGGAGTTTCTGCGCCGCAACGCGCGCCGGACCTTGCCGGAAACGGCCTTCGCACGCAGCGCCGTGGTGCACAACTTTTGCGATGAGCAGGCGTTGGCCCGCTTGCCGAAGGCGAATCCCGGTGCCGGTTTCACCGTGCATGTGGCTGGGCGTTTGGAACCGGCCAAAGGCATCCTGGC
>JBKCUM010000062.1:0-3054 GCA_046318395.1 Rubrivivax sp. | reverse complement strand
CACTCCACCAGCCTGAAGTCGGTCTCGGTGGCGCGCACCACGTCGCCGATGCGGATGGTCTCGGGCTCGGCCAGCAGCCGCAGGCCACCGCCGCGGCCCCGGGTGGTTTCGAGCAGTCCCTGGCGGGCCAAGTCGTTGACGACCTTCATCAGGTGGTTCTTCGACAGCTCGTGGTGCTCGGCCAGTTCGCCGATTGTCACCAGGCGGTCCCGGTGCGCCGCGCAGTACATCAGCACCCGCAGCGTGTAGTCGGTGTATTCGGACAGGCGCATGGCAATCCTTAAAGATGCACGCAGTGTATTGCTTTAAAGGCGACGAGTCATTATCATGCACGCATGCTGCATCTTTTGTTCGACAGCCCAGTTTGCAGGCCCCATGGTTGGTGCGCACGGTCATGACAAAGCCCATACCCGCCATCCCCCTGGTCGCCGGGGGCGCCCCGCACGGCGCCGCGGCGGCCACGTCGAGCGCGCAGTTCCCATTGCCCGGCTGGCCGCTGTTTCGCCTCGGGTTTCGACCGTTCTACCTGGGGGCAGCCGCGTTCGCGCTGTTCGCGGTGCCGTACTGGATCGCGGGCCTCCTCGGCCTGGTGGCACTGCCTTCGACGATGCCGCCGCTGCTGTGGCACGCCCACGAGATGCTCTACGGCTTTGCCGTTGCAGTGATCGTCGGTTTCCTGCTGACGGCCGGCAAGGCCTGGACGGGCCTGGCCACGCCGCGCGGCGCCACCCTGGCGGTGATGGCCGGGCTGTGGCTGGCAGCGCGGCTCTCAGCAGTGGGGTCGCCGTACGCGGTCTATGCCGTTCTGGACGTGGTGCTGCTGCCGGCCAACCCGGTCACGGCAGCTGGATTCGCCGCAGCGGCCTTGCTGCATGCCGCCAGGTTGTGGCACTGGCAGCCCTTGCGCACCCGTGTGCGCCCCATCCTATGGGTGCTGCACGCGGCGTACGCCTGGTTGCCCATCGGCTTCTTGCTGCTGGCCTGGGCGCAGGTGGGTGGCGTGGCCGCTTCTGCCGGTATTCACGCTCTGGCGGTGGGGGCCACAGCCGGGCTCATCATCGGCATGATCACCCGCACCGCAAGAGGTCACACCGGGCGACCGCTGAAGGTGTCGCGTCTGGAGGTGGCCGCCTACCTGCTGGTGACCGGTGCGGCCGTCGCCCGTGTGCTGCTCCCCTTGGTGGCGCCAGCCCACACATCCGACTGGCTCGTGGTGGCTGCGGCCGCATGGACCGCGGCGTTCGCGCTCTACCTCTGGGTCTTCACGCCTTGGCTGCTGAGCAGTCGTCTCGATGGCAAGGACGGCTGAACGTTCCTGTTCCCTCATCGCACCCCCACCGCGCATGTGGCGCGGCCAGGTGCGCACTTCACTCCTGAAAGATTCCCATGACTGCAACCCTGATTCAACCCACGTTTGAGCTGGACCTACGGACCATCCCGCCGCGTGAGCGTCACTCGCTGATCTTCGGTCGCTTCGACGCACTGGCCACCGGTCAGGCGCTGCAACTCGTGAACGACCACAACCCGCAGCCGCTGCGCTATCAATTTGAAGACCGCGCTTTGGGGCAGTTCGAATGGGCCACGTTGGAAGCCGGCCCGTCGCTCTGGCGCATTCAAATCACACGCATCGCCAACGCCGCCGTGCCTTCAAAGGGCGCCAAAGCCGATTCCTGCTGCTCAGGCGGCGCCTGTTGCAGTTGACTTTCCGATCACGCAGCGATGACCTTCGTCGTCACCTAAGCCTGCATCCGGTGCAAGTACACCGATTGTGTGGACGTGTGTCCGGTCGACGCATTTCGCGAAGGGCCGAACTTCTTGGTCATCGATCCGGACGAATGCATCGACTGCGCGGTCTGCGTTCCGGAGTGCCCGGTGAATGCCATCTTTGCCGAAGAAGACGTGCCCACCGACCAGCAGCACTTCACGTCGCTGAACGCCGAGCTGTCGCGCGAGTGGAAGCCGATCACGAAGACCAAGCTCTCACTGCCAGATGCCGAAGCCTGGAGCAAGATCGAACACAAGTTAAGCGAGCTGAAGCGATGAAAGCCCTGATGCGATGTGACCGGTCGTTGACCGGCGCGCCCTGAGCATGGCAAGTTCCAGGAAGGTCATCCCCATCGCGCTCGTATCGGATTCGGGCGACGACGGCGCGCAGTTCGTCTCGCTGTACCAGAAGCAGGCAACGATCTACCCGCGTGCAGTGACGGGCTGGTTCGCCACTTGTCGCTGGGTCTTCGTCTGGCTCACGCAGTTGCTGTTCTACGGCGCGCCCTGGCTGCAATGGGGCGGACGCCAGGCCGTGCTGTTCGATCTGGAGGCGCAACGCTTCTATATCTTTGGCTTGCTACTCTATCCACAGGACCTGATCTTTCTGGCGGCGCTGCTGGTGCTGTCGGCGCTGGCCTTGTTCTTCTTCACCGCCGTGGCCGGCCGGCTGTGGTGCGGCTACACCTGCCCGCAGACGGTCTACACCGAGATCTTCATGTGGGTCGAACGCCAGATCGAGGGCGACCGCATCGCGCGGATGCGGCTGGACCAGGCGCCCTGGGGCGTGAACAAGATCCTGCGCAAGGGCGCCAAGCAGGGGGTGTGGCTGGCCGTCGCGCTGATCACCGGCTTCAGCTTCGTCGGCTACTTCACGCCGATCCGGGAGCTGGCCGCCGCTGCAGTGGCCCTGGACATGTCGGCGTGGAACGCCTTCTGGGTGCTGTTCTACGGCGCTGCCACCTACGGCAACGCGGGTTTCCTGCGCGAGCAGATGTGCAAGTACATGTGCCCCTATGCGCGATTCCAGAGCGCCCTGATCGACAAGGACTCCCTGGTCATCGCCTACGACGCCGGTCGCGGCGATCCGCGCGGCTCACGCTCGAAAAAGACGAACGCCGCCGCGCAGGGACTGGGCGACTGCATCGACTGCACCTTGTGCGTGCAGGTGTGCCCCACCGGCATCGACATCCGAAACGGGCTGCAGAACGAGTGCATCGGCTGCGCTGCGTGCATCGACGTCTGCGACGACGTGATGGACAAGATGGGCTACGCCAAGGGGCTGATCCG
>JBKCUM010000061.1:0-42628 GCA_046318395.1 Rubrivivax sp. | reverse complement strand
CAGGTGTTTTATCGCCTGCAAAGCGAACGTGTGGCCACGCTGTGCCGCGCCGTGTGCACCCAGGTGGCGATCGAGCTGGACGGTGAAGAGCCGGTGGACCCGTCGAACCGGTTGCTGCCCGCTGCGCACCGCTGAATTGGCGGTGGTCCTGCCTTGGCAGGCTGTCTGCGTGATTTTACATAATATACATTGTCGTCAATTACTGAAGGTGCCGGATCCATCGGCGGCACAGCCACCCATGGTGCCCGCACCAGGGCCTGGGGCTGGGTTTAGGGCCGAGACTTAGCACTTGTGCCGGTTTGAACCCCTGCACCAGGACAATGTCGGCAAATTTGACAAGCCGCGGGTGCCTGGGCCGATCCAGCACGCCAAGTCCTTGAGCCTCCGCAACATTTGGGATGCGGCCCGGGCTTTGCTAGCCTTCGGCATCGCCCTGGGCCACTCGACCTCCCGCTCGACCACCATGCAGACCGCTGAACCGCGCGCCATCCGGCCCTCTGGCCCACGCTCCGTTGTACCTGCACTCGCGCTGGCCATTTGGTGCGGCTGTCTTGCCGGGCCCGTCGCGGCAGCGCCGTTGACTTCGGCGACCGAAACCGCCAGCGAGTCGCCAGAAGCTGCACGTTTGCGCGGCGCGGCACAGGTTTTGGACGAGCAGCGCATCACCGATGCGCACACCCAGTCCAAGACCATCAAGATGCTGCTGGAAATGCAGCAAGCGCCGGCGCCTCTGGAAGGCACCGGCCAATCCAAGCGGGAACAGGCCGCGCAAGCGCGGGCCGAGAAGGCGGCGCAGCTGCCGGACGCGCCGATTCAGACGCAAGATACGCCTGTGGTGGACTGGCGCAGTGGTCTGCCGGGCCGCACCGTCACCAGCAACCAGGTGACCGAAAACAGCGGGGCACCTCGCGCCGAGGGGGCTTTGGTGCGCAACCACAGCCGTCCGGTGGCCGAAGAAACGCGCAGCATGTTCCGCGACATGCTGCCGGCGAACTGGATCAGCTACCTGCGCGAGAACCGCCAATGGGTGCTGGGCACCGGTGTCGGCCTGCTGGCCCTGGGCTGGCTGGCGGCCAGCCTGTTCACGCGCCGGCGTTGAGGCTCAGGCGCGAAACCAGTTCAGCGGTCGTCGGTTTTTTTGCTGTCGACGGCCTCGTCTTCACCGTCGGCGGCACCGGGTTGTGGCTTGTCCAGAGGCCGGCACAGGTGACGGTTCAAACCGCTGAGGCGTTCTGAACGTTCCATCGCTGCGATGACCACCTCCGGGTTGAGCATCAGCAGGAAGGGGTTGCGCACGGTCGAGGTCTGGGCCATGGAGTTGCTCCAAGCGGTCGGGACGTCCAACCGGTGAACCCACTCTACGCGCCGGTGCCAGGCTGCTGAAGTCGGTCAGCGCCCATGCAGCTTGTCAGGCAAATGCTGACAAAGCCCCCTGCCACCGCCCCCGGCACCCAAGGCCAGAGGCCAGAGGCCAGGCTGCAGCGGGCAGAAACATCAACGCGGGGCTGAAGCAGCACCCGTGGGCGAAGCCGCCAGCCACTGCGCCAAGGCCTCGCGCCCCGCGTTGCGTGCGAAGTCGCTGGCAGACAGACCACGGTCGTTGCGCAACTGGCGCTGCGCACCAGCCGCCACCAGCAAGCGCACCGCAGACTCTCGGCCGTAGGCCGCCGCCAGCATCAAGGGGGTGTTGCCGTTGGGGGCAACCGCGTTGGCGTTCGCACCCCGCTGCAGCAGCCATTGGGCGCCGTGGTCGTCGACGTCGGCCGAGACCGCGTAGTGCAACGGCGTCCAGGCGCGAGCGCCAGCGGCGCCCTGCCCTGGCAGCACCGCGCCGCGGGCGACCAGGGCCTGGACCTGGTCCAGACGGCCGCGCAGCGCGGCCATCATCAGCGCGGTTTCGCCGTGGGCGTTGGCCGCGTCGACACGCGTGCGCGGGTCGGCCAGCAACGCGGCGAACACCTTGTCAGACGACTCGCGCGCCGCCAACACCAGCGGTGGCTGGCCGCGTTCGTCGGGCGTGTTGGGGTCAAAACCGGCCTGCAGCAACTGGCGCACACCGCTGGCGTTGTCCACGTTGACGGCCCTGAAGAAGTCGACTGCCGGCGAACCTGATGCACAAGAAACTGTCATTCCGATAACCAGATAGCAGGCAATCTTCAACCAACTCTTCAACATAGGACTCTCGGCTTTCAGGTCGATGTCGCCGCCGTTCACCCGCGGCGGTGGCGGTCCGCCGGGCGCGGTCAACCGCCCGCGGCGGCGGTCGCGGCGGTGCGCGCGAACAGGCGACGGAAGTTCTGCCGCGTGGCAGCCGCCACGTCTTCCACCGACAAACCCTTGATGTCCGCCAGGCAAGCCGCCACGTGCGGCACGTAGGCCGGGGTGTTGGTCTTGCCGCGGTAGGGCACCGGGGCCAGGTAGGGGCTGTCGGTCTCAATCAAGCAGCGGTCCAGCGGCACGTTCTTGGCCACGTCACGCAGGTCTTGTGCGGTCTTGAAGGTCAAGATGCCGGAAAACGAGATGTAGAAACCCATGGCCAGCGCGGCTTCGGCCACCGCCTGGGTTTCTGTGAAGCAGTGGAACACCCCGCCCACGGCGCCCTGCCCTTCGTCGGCCACCACCTGCAAGGTGTCTTCGCTGGCCTGTCGCGTGTGGATGACCAGGGGCAGGCCGGTTTGCCGCGCGGCGCGGATGTGCACGCGGAACCGTTCGCGCTGCCAGGCCATGTCGGCGATGCTGCGGCCGTTCAGGCGGTAGTAGTCCAGACCGGTTTCACCAATGGCGACGACGCGCGGGTCCAAGGCCCAGTCGCACAACTGGGCCACGGTGGGTTCGGTCTCGCCCTCGGTGTCGGGGTGCACGCCCACGCTGGCCCACAGCTGCGGGTGTTGCTGGGCCAGGCCCATCACCGTGGGCACTTCCTCCAGCGTGGTGCTGATGCACAGGGCTTCGTGCACCTGGGCCTGTTGCATGTCGGCCAGCACGCTGTCCAGGCGCTCGTGCAGGCCGGGGAAGCTGAGGTGGCAGTGGGAATCGATGAACATGGCAAGAAGGAAAGGGGGCGGGCCGACGGGGCGCGGCGATGCCGTACCTGCCTGCGCCGAAGCCGCAGACCGCGCTGCCCTGGCCCGCAGCGCGGGTCAGATGGTTTGCGTGGGCTTGGACGAGGAGATGGCCGTGCCCAGGATTTCTTCGATGCGCAGGCGCAGCGCCCGCGTTTTTTCGTCGGCGGGGAAGCGCACGCCCACGCCCTGGGTGCGGCCGCCCGAGGCGTTGGCCGGCGTCAGCCAAGCCACCTTGCCGGCCACCGGGTAACGCTGCGGGTCGTCCGGCAGCGACAGCAGCAGGTAGATGTCTTCACCCAGCCGGTATTCGCGGTTGGTGGGCACGAACAGGCCGCCTTCCGTGAGCACCGGCATGTAGGCCGCGTACAGCGCGCCTTTTTCGCGGAACACCAGTTGAATGACGCTGGGCCGGTTGCCCGCGGCCGGTGCACCGGCGGCGGGCAAACCTGCACTGGGCAGGCCCAGCGCCGGCCCCAGGCTGCCCAGTTGCGACACCGGTGCAGCACTGCTCGCCGGCAAGGTCACCGGGGGTGCCAGGCCGGCGGCGCGGGTGGGGGGGCGGTCGTTCATGCTTTCAGTGTAAAGGCCAGCCGGGCCTGGCCGAGCAGGCTGTCCAGCAACAAGGGCTCCTGCCAGGGGTGTTCGTCGTGGCGCGCCAGGCGCGCCAGTTCGCCCTGCCACTTCACCAAGGCCGCCACCGATGCCGCGCGCGGCACGCTGCCCGCAGGGAAAAAGCGGCCCGGCGCGCCGCAGGCTTGGGCCAGGGCATCGTGGCAGAGTTTCTGCAAGGCTTCCACCACCTGGGGCACGGCCCAACCGGTCAGCACGCTGCCATGGCCTTGGGCGATGGCCTTGGGCCAGGCCCGCCAAGCCGCGGCGTGGATGCCCGCCTGCGCCATGGCCTGCGCTTCCAGCGGGCGGCCACTGCAGGCCGCCAGCAGCACGGCCGCATCGGCCACGCCCTGCTGGGCCAACCAGGCCTGGGCCACGTCGGCAGGTGGCGTGGGCAGGCGCACCATTTGGCAGCGGCTGCGCACCGTGGGCAACAAGGCCCCGGCGTCGCCAGCGCCCAGCAGGATGCGCGTGCCCGCCGGCGGCTCTTCCAGCGTTTTCAACAGCGCGTTGGCCGACTGCAGGTTCAGCGTTTCCGCCGGGTGCATCAGCAGCACCTTGCCCTGGCCGCGCGACGAGGTCTTCATCACCCAGTCGATGGCGCTGCGCACCTCTTGAATGCGGATCTGCTTGCTGGGCTTGCGTTTGGCTTCTTCGCCTTCGGTCTTGTCGTCGGCCAGCAGCCAGCCCGTGGCACGGCGCTGCACCTCGGGCAGCAACACGAACAGGTCGGGGTGCAGCTGTGTTTGCACCAGGTGGCAGCTGCCGCAGTGGCCGCAGGGGCGCAGCCGGGGGGCTTCGGCGCCGGCACCAGCCTTCACCGGCTGTTCGCACAGCCAGGCCTGGGCCAGACTCAGGCTCAAAGCCAGGCTGCCGTTGCCGGCCGCGCCTTGCAGCAGCAAAGCGTGGCCGCGCTGCTGGGCGAGGATCTGCGCCAGCGGTTCGGCCAGCCAGGGCAGTGGCAGCGCGCCGTCGGGGCCTACCACCATGGGCGGGCCTCCACGGCAGCCTGCAGTTGCGCCCACACCTGGGGCTGGGCCGGCAAGGCGTCGATGACGGCCCAGCGGGCCGGGTCGGCCGCCTGGCGCTGGGCGTAGCCGGCGCGCACACGTTCGAAAAAGGCCGCGTCCTGCGCTTCAAACCGGTCCGGTGCCCTGGCCGCGCCGCGCCGTTCGGCGGCCACGGCCGGTGGCAGGTCGAACCAGATGGTCAGGTCGGGTTGGCGGCCCTGCTGCACCCACTGTTCCAGCGTGCCCAGCACGTCCAGGCTGAAACCCCGGCCGCCACCCTGGTAGGCGAAGCTGGCGTCGGTGAAGCGGTCGCACAGCACCATGTGGCCGGCGGCCAGGGCGGGTTCGATGGTCTGCACAAGGTGGTCGCGGCGCGCTGCGAACATCAGCAGCGCCTCGGTCAGCGCGTCCATGGGCTGGTGCAGCACGAGTGCGCGCAACTGCTCGGCCAGGGCCGTGCCGCCCGGCTCGCGTGTCACCGTCACGGTGTGGCCGCGTGCGCGCAGCCAGTCGGTCAGCGCGGCGATGTGCGAGCTCTTGCCGGCACCGTCGATGCCTTCAAAGCTGATGAAACGGCCGCGTGGGGCCGCGGTGCTGCCGGGCGCGTTCAAGGCTGGCCCCGCTGCAGGCGTTGGTATTGATTCACCGCCCGATTATGGTCAGCCAGGTTTTCGCTGAAGACGCTGTTGCCATCGCCGCGCGCCACGAAGTACAGCGCACGCGTGGCCTGGGGCTGCACGGCGGCGCGCAACGAGGCCAGGCCCGGCATGGCGATGGGCGTGGGCGGCAGGCCGTTGCGGGTGTAGGTGTTGTAGGGGTTGTCGGTCTGCAGGTGCACGCGCCGCAGGTTGCCGTCGAAAGCCTCTCCCAGGCCGTAGATGACGGTGGGGTCGGTCTGCAAGGGCATGCCGATGCGCAAGCGGTTGCTGAACACACCCGCCACCAGGCCGCGGTCGGCCGCGCGGCCGGTTTCTTTTTCGACGATGGAAGCCAGCACCAGGGCCTGTTCCATGTTTTGCAACGGGGTGTCCGGCGCGCGCTGCGCCCAGGCGGTCACCAGCTTCACGTCCATGGCGGCCAAGGCG
Organism: Rubrivivax sp.; assembly: GCA_046318395.1. Classification (GTDB taxonomy): domain Bacteria; phylum Pseudomonadota; class Gammaproteobacteria; order Burkholderiales; family Burkholderiaceae_C; genus Rubrivivax. The sequence continues at coordinate 36,856 of JBKCUM010000061.1, read as the reverse complement.
CGCTTCATCACGGTCAAGTCGCTGACGCCGCGGCTGTAGGCGTAGGTGTCGGGGAAGAAGCGGCCCTCGGCGGCGAGACCGGCGCGGCCCAGTGCGGCCATGATCTGCGCCTCGCTCATGCCCGCGGTGGTGGGCTTCAGGCGCGGCGCCCGGGCCAGTTCGGCGCGCCATTGGCGGAAGGTCCAGCCGTCGATCAGGCGCACCTGTTCCAGCGTTTCGTCGCCCTGCACCAGTTTGTCCAGCAGCTGGCGCGCGTTGGTGCCGCTGTCGATGGCGTAACTGCCGGCCTTGATGCGTTTGGCCTGGCCGCTGAAGCGGAACCACTCGTACAGCAGGCGCGGCGGCACCTGCACGCCAGCGCCCACCCAGGCCTGGGCCACTTCACGCGGGGACATGCCGGGTTCGATGGAGACTTCCACCTCGGCCGTGGCCAGCGGCAGGGGCCGGTGCAACCACCACGCGGCAGCGCCCACCGTGCCCAGGGCCAGCAGCGACAACAACAACAGCAAGACACCCGCGGTGCGCCACCCGCGAGACCCTGGGGCCTTCTTCGACATAGCCGCCGATCATAATTCCCAGCATGCAATCCGCCCCCCACCCCGACCTGCTGCAAGGCGCCCTGCCGTTGACCGACTGGGCGCTGATCCGCGCCCTGGGCGACGATGCCCGTAGCTTTCTGCAAGGCCAGCTGACGCAAGACGTGCTGCTGTGGTCTGAAGACCAGGCGCGGCCCGCCGGTTACTGTTCACCCAAGGGCCGGCTGTTGGCCAGCTTCGTGCTGTGGCAACGCAGCCCGCAAGAAGTGATGCTGGCCTGCAGCGCCGACCTGCTGGCGCCTACGCTGAAACGTTTGTCGATGTACGTGCTGCGCGCCAAGTGCAAGCTCAGCGACGCCACGGCAGAACGGCCGCTGGTGGGCCTGGCCGGCGCGGCCGCCGTGCAGGCGCTGGGCGAGGCCGCACCGGCCGCGCCTTGGCAGCGCCGCACCGTGGGCGACGCCGACGTGCTGCGCCTGCCCGACGCCGCGGGCACGCCGCGATTTTTGTGGTCCGGCCCGGGGGCACCGGCCGACCTGCCGGCCCTGGCGCCAGAAGCCTGGGCTTGGCTGGAGGTGCAGAGCGCTGTGCCGCGCATCACCGCGCCCACGGTGGAACAGTTCGTGCCGCAGATGGTGAACCTGGAGGCCGTGGGCGGGGTGAACTTCAAGAAAGGCTGCTACCCCGGCCAGGAGGTGGTGGCGCGCAGCCAATACCGCGGCACGCTGAAGCGCCGCGCCTTCCTGTTCGAAGTGGCGGGCACGCCGGCGCCGGGCCAGGAGATCTTCGCCGCCGCCGAACCCGACCAACCGGCCGGCATGGTGGTCAACGTGGCGGCCGTGCCCGGTGCGCCGGGCCGCTGGACGCTGCTGGCCGAAACCAAGATCGCGCTGAGCGACGGCGCGCTGCACCTGGGCGCACCCGATGGCCCGCTGCTGCAGGCCCAGCCCCTGCCCTACGCCCTGCCCACCGAAGTCTGAAACGGCGGAGCGCCTCGCCGTGCAGCAGCTGTACGTGTACTACCGCGTCGAGGTGGCGCAACTGGCCGCCGCCGTGGCCGCCGTGAAGGCCGTGCAGACCCACTGGCAGGCACGCCACCCGCAGGGGCACCTGGCGGTGCTGCGGCGGCCTGAACTGCGCGACGGCCAAGTCACGCTGATGGAGGTGTTGCAACTGCCCCTGCCCGACCTGGCGCTGGCCGAAGCCGAGACCGCGGCGGCCGTGGCGCCGTTCCTCGCCGGGCCGCGGCACGTGGAGCGCTTCGAGCCGCTTTAGGCGGCTGTCAGCTGTCAGCCGCCCACGGCCGATGCGGCCTCACAGCACCAGAGTCATCGCCTGGTGTTCAATGCCCGCTTCTTCAAAAGGCGCGCCTTGCCGTTGGTAGCCCAGGCGCTGGTAGAAGCCCACGGCCGAGGCCTGGGCGTGCAGCAGCACCTGCTGGCAGCCGGCCTGGCGGGCGCTGTCGACCAGGCCCTGCAGCACTTGGCGGCCCAGCCCGCCGCCCCGCAAACCCGCGTGCACCGCCATGCGCCCCACCTTGGCCACACCAGGCGTGTGCGGCACCCAGCGGCCCGTGGCCACGGCCAGGCCCATGCGGTTGAAGGCCACGGCGTGGGTGGCGTCGGCATCGGCCGGGTCGCTCATCAGGTTCGCCGGGATGCCTTGTTCTTCGGCGAACACCGCGTGGCGCAGCGCCATGGCTGGCGCTTGCAGGTGGACCCAAGCCCCCACGCGCAGGTCCACCGGCGGCACGCCGGCCTCGAAGCCCAACCAAGCCTCGCGCAACTCGGTGGGCACCGGACGGCTGGTCTGGGTGTGCGGGTCGGCGAACACGTAGACCAGTTCACCGGTCACCAACAACTGCTCGGCGCGGAACAGGGCGGCTTCAAAGGTGAGCGAGCTGTTGCCGATGCGGGCACAGCGCACGCCCACGTCGCACAGGTCGTCGTAGCGCGCCGAACCCAGGTACTCCACGGTGGCCTTGCGCACGAACAGGTCGCCTTGCAGCGGCGCCATGGTGGCCTGGTAGGGCATGGCCTGGGCGCGCCAGTAGCCGGCCACGGCGGTGTCGAAGTACATCAGGTAGTGGCCGTTGAAGACGATTTTCTGCATGTCCACTTCGGCCCAGCGCACGCGCAGGCGGTCGAGGAAACGGAAGTCTTGGCGGGTCAAGGGCATGGTGCAGGAGTGAATCGGGTGACAGAGGGGCCGGGGGCGGCTCAGGCCAGGCCCCAGGCGGTTTTCAGCGCGTCGGCCGCGGCCTGTTGCGCCTGGCCGGCCTGTGGCAAGGCGCGGCCCATCTTGATGAAGTCGTGGGTGACACCACGCACCAGGTTCAGGTCCACGGCCACGCCGGCCATGCGCAGGCGGTCGGCGTAGGCCAGGCCCTCGTCCACCAGCGGGTCGCACTCGGCCAGCAGCACGTGGGCCGGGGCCACGCCGTCCAGGTCGTCGGCCAACAAGGGCGCGAAACGCCAGTCTTCGCGGTGGCCGCGGGGGATGTACTGGTCGAAGAACCAGGCGATGTTGGCCGAGTCCAGCAAGAAGCCGTTGGCGAACAGGTGGTGTGAGGCCGTGTCGGCGTGCGCGGTGGTGCCGGGGGTGATCAACAACTGCATCGCCAGCGGCAGACCCGCGTCGCGCGCCAGCAGCGCGGCCACGGCGGCCAGCGTGCCACCGGCGCTGTCGCCACCCACGGCCAGGCGCGTGGCGTCCAGGCCCAGCGTGGCCGCGTGGCCGGCCAGCCACTGCAGCGCGGCCCAGGTGTCGTCTACGGCGGTGGGGAACGGGTGTTCGGGCGCCAGGCGGTAGTCCAGCGCCAGCACGGCCGCCCCGGTGCGCAACGCCAGCTGGCGGCACAGGCTGTCGTGGGTTTCCAGGCTGCCGATGACAAAACCGCCGCCGTGCAGGTACAGCAGCACCGGCAGGGCCTCAGCGCCCGGGTAGCCGGCGGCAGCGTACAAGCGGGCGCGCAGCGGTGTGCCGTCGGCAGCGGGCAGGTGCAGGTCTTGCACACGCGGCAGTGGTGCGCGTGGCGGCTCCAGCACCTCGGCCGCGGCCTCGTAGGCGGCGCGGGCCTGGGGCGCCGTCATGGCGTGGAAGGGCGGGCGTTTGACGCGACCGATGCGCGCCAGCAGGCCGGCCATCTGCGGGTTCAACAGGTGTGTGCTCACGGTGCACCTGAGCATACTGTCCCCATGGCCCGCATCCTCTACCTCACCCAGATCGACATCGACTTCGGCGTCGTGTCCTTGTTGCCCAGCACCTGCGAACAGTTCGGCATCCGCCGGCCGCTGGTCGTCACCGACGCCGGCGTGCGCGCCGCGGGGGTGTTGCAGCCGGCGCTGGACGCGCTGGGCAACCTGCCCTATGCGGTGTTCGACCAGACCCCGTCCAACCCCACCGAAGCCGCCGTGCGCGCCGCCGTGGCCGTGTACCGCGAAGCCGGCTGCGACGGCTTGGTGGCGGTGGGCGGCGGCAGCAGCATCGACCTGGCCAAGGGCGTGGCCATCGCCGCCACGCACCCGGGGCCGCTGAAAACCTACGCCACCATCGAAGGCGGCAGCGCGCTGATCACCCCCGCGGTGGCGCCGCTGATCGCCGTGCCCACCACGGCCGGCACCGGCAGCGAGGTGGCGCGCGGTGCCATCGTCATCGTGGACGACGGCCGCACGCTGGGGTTCCACAGCTGGTCGTTGATGCCCAAGGCCGCCCTGCTGGACCCGGCGCTGACGCTGGCCCTGCCCCCGGCGCTGACCGCCGCCACCGGCATGGACGCCATCGCCCACTGCCTGGAAACCTTCATGGCGCCGGCCGTCAACCCGCCGGCCGATGGCATTGCGCTGGACGGCCTGGCCAGGGGCTGGGCGCACATCGAGCGTGCCACGCGCAACGGCCAAGACCGCGACGCCCGCTGGGCCATGATGAGCGCCAGCATGCAAGGCGCCATGGCCTTCCAGAAAGGCCTGGGCTGCGTGCACAGCCTGAGCCACAGCCTGGGCGGCGTGAACCCGCGCCTGCACCACGGCACGCTGAACGCCTTGTTCCTGCCGGCCGTGATCCGCTTCAACGCCGGGGCCGACAGCATCCAGCGTGAACAGCGGCTGCAGCGGATGGCCCAGGCCATGGGCATTGGCGGCTGCGACAGCCAGGGCACGGAACTCGCCGAGGCCGTGCGCGCGCTGAACGCCCGCCTGGGCCTGCCCACCGGCCTGGCGGCCCTGGGCGTGACGCCGGACGTGTTTGAACGGGTGATTGACGGCGCCATGGCCGACCATTGCCACAAGACCAACCCGCGCATCGCGACGCGGGAAGACTACCGGGCGATGTTGCAGGCGTCGATGTAGGCCTGCGCTGGGCTGCGGCCAGGTCAGGCCGCTGGCGCCAAGCCGTCCCAGGCCGCCTGAAGCACCTGGGCTGAATGGGCCAGGGCCGCGGTTTCGGCGGCGTCCAGCACCGGGTCCAGCACGGTGTCGGCGCCGTGGCGGCCGACCACGGCCGGCAGCGACAACACCACACCGCCCAGGCGGTCGTGCCGGCGCGACACCGTCAGCACCCGCCTTTCGTCGCGCACCACGGCGCGCACCAGGTCGGCCGTCACCAGGCCGATGGCGTGGTTGGTGACGCCCTTGCGCTGGATGATTTCGTAGGCCGCCGTGCGCACCGCTTCGGCGCAGCGGGCTTCGTCGGCCACGCTCCAGCCGGCGGCCTGGCGCAAGGGTTTGCCCCCCACCTGGGCCGCTGACCAGTGCACGAATTCAGAGTCGCCGTGTTCACCCAGCACCTGGGCGTGCACCGAGCGGGCGTCCACGTCCAACACCTGGCCCAGGTGTTGGCGCAGGCGCGCCGTGTCCAGCATGGTGCCGGTGCCCAGCACGCGCGCGGCCGGCAGGCCGCTGGCTTCCAGCAGCACGCGGGTCAGCACGTCCACCGGGTTGGCCACCACCACCACCACACCGGTGTAGCCCACCAGCCGGCGGCCCAAGCGTTCGGCCACGCGGGCGTTGTCGGCCAGCAGTTGCAGCCGGGTTTCGCCAGGGCGGCTGTTGCGGCCGGCGGCGAACACCAGCACATCGGCCTGCAGCACGGTGTCCAGGTCCACCGCCAGCACGTCGGCCGGCGGGTAGAACGGGGCGCCGTGGGCCAGGTCCATGGCCTCGCCTTCGGCGCGGGCCGTGTCCTGGTCGTGCAGGCACAGCGTTTGGGCCACGCCGCTGTGCAGCAGCGACACGGCCACACTGGCCCCGACATGACCGACGCCGATGATGCCCACGCGCATGGTGTTCTCCCTGGGGTGTTGACGACGCTGCATGCTAGCGGCGTGCCAGCCTGCAGTTGGTCGCACGCGGCTGCAGCCTGTCGCAGGGCGCGGGCGGAGGCCCAGGGCCTCCGTTATGGTGTGCTACATCAGCAACACACCTGAGGATGCCATGCACACCTGGGACGACAAGCTGCCCATCTACCAGCAACTGGCCGACCGCCTGGCCGCGCAGCTGCTGGACGGGCAACCCGAAGAAGGCGAACCCATGCCTTCGGTGCGCGCGCTGGCCGGGCAGTATGTGATCAACCCGCTGACCGTCAGCCGTGCCCTGCAGGCGTTGACGGAAGCCGGGTTGATCGAAGCCCGGCGCGGCCTGGGCCTGTTCGTCAAGCCCGGTGCACGCGAGAGCCTGCGGGCCAGCGAACGTGCGCAGTTCCTGAACGACGAATGGCCCCGCCTGCGCGAACGCCTGCGCCGCTTGGGCATCGCCCCCGATCAACTGGCCTGGGAATGAACGCCATGAACCCGCAAGAACACCCCACCCCCGTCACCTCCCTGGCTCCGCTGGTGCAGGCCCAGCACCTCAGCGTGCGCTACGGCCGCAAACAAGCGGTCGACGACGTCAGCTTCAACATCGCCCCAGGCCGCGTGGTCGGCTTGCTGGGCCACAACGGCGCCGGCAAGACCTCGCTGATGAAGGCCCTGGTGGGCTTGGCGGCGCACGGCGGCGAGTTGAACGTGATGGGGTTGCAGCCACGCCGTCAGCGCGTGCAGATGCTGCAGTCGCTGTGCTACATCCCCGACGTGGCCATCCTGCCGCGTTGGGCGCGGGTGCGCGAACTCATCACGCTGATGCAAGGCCTGCACGCGAAGTTCGACGCCGCTCGCTGCGAGGCGCTGCTGCAGCGCACCAGCGTGCCCATGGACGCCAAGGTGAAGTCGCTGTCCAAGGGCATGGTGGTGCAACTGCACCTGGCGCTGATCGCCGCCATCGACGCCCGCGTGATGGTGCTGGACGAACCCACGCTGGGCCTGGACGTGCTGTCGCGCAAGAGCTTCTACGAGATGCTGATCGACGAATGGTGCGACGGCCAGCGCAGCGTGCTGATCAGCACCCACCAGGTGGAAGAGATCGAGACGCTGTTGTCCGACGTGTTGATGCTCAACGAGGGCAAGCTGGTGCTGAACATCAGCCTGGAAGAGATGGACCGGCGCTTCGTGGCGCTGAGCCACGACCCGGCCCAGGCCGGCGCCATGGCCGCGGCCCACCCGCTGCTGCGTTACCGCTCGCACGGCGGCGCCACCGCGCTGTTTGACGGCGCACCGCCGCCAGAAGTGGCCGCCCTGGGCCAGCGCGTGCGCCCCAGCTTGGTGGACCTGTTCGTGGCGCTGACGCGCCAGCCCGAAATGAACCGCACCCAGTTCTGACCAGGAGACAACCCATGCCTTCGACCAAGATCTTCAAAACCCTGCTGCTGCGGGAATGGATGCAGCACCGCTTTGGCTGGAGCCTGATGGTGCTGGTGCCTTTCGGTTTGGGCGTGCTGGCCGTGTTGGCCGGCAAGATAGAACTGGATGGCGACGACACCATGCCCCCGCCTGAAGCGCTGGCGGTCATCGCCGTGATGGGCTTGGCCGGCATCACGCTGGTGCTGGGCTGGATGGCCGCCCTGTTCCAGGCCCCTGGCCTGGCCCGCCGCGACGAACAGGACCGCAGCATCGAGTTCTGGCTGTCCCTGCCGACGTCTCACCACCAGAGCCTGGGCGCCACGTTGTTGGCCCACCTGGTGCTGTGGCCCTGCGCCGCGCTGGTGTGCGGCGTGTTGGGCGGTCTGGTGTTGAGTCTGCCGCTGGTGACCAGGATGTACGGCATCGGCGATTGGTTCGCCCTGCCCTGGCCCATGCTGCTGGGCGTCACCGTGGCGACCACGCTGCGCCTGCTGCTGGGGGTGGCGCTGGCCACGGTGTGGCTGTCGCCGCTGCTGCTGCTGGTGATGGCGGCTTCGGTGTGGCTGAAGCGTTGGGCCCTGCCCACCGTGGTGGCCAGCATCGCCGCCCTGGGCCTGGTGCTGGACAAGGCTTACAACAACCCGGTCGTTTGGAACGTGCTGCAGTTCTTGGGCGACAACGCAGGCCGCGCGCTGATCGCCTCGCGCCGCGCCGAAGCCGAGAGCTTCACCATCGGCCACCGGGGCGCCGAGGTGGACGTGGTGTTGAGCGCCTTGCCGGGCTTTTTGGTGAACGACGCCGGCCACGCCCTGGCCAACCTGGCGCAGCCCGGGATGCTGGGGGTGCTGCTGGTGGCCGCCGCGGGCTACGGCGTGCTGTGGTTCCACCGCCAACGCGGCACCTGAGGCAGCGGGTTTTCCGGGAAGCGGGCTTCGGCCCGGCGGGGCTAGCATCGGTTGTCGTACAACCAAACCTCAGGGAGACCCCATGCAGCCCACCCCGTTCTTCACCCGCCGCCACCTGTTGGCCGCCGCCGCCGCCAGCGGCCTGGCGCCCACCGCTTGGGCCCAGGGCGCTTACCCCAGCCGCCCCATCGAGCTGGTCGTGCCAGCGGGGGCTGGCGGGGGCACCGACGTGCTGGCACGCGCATTCGCCGAGGCGGCGAAGAAGCACCTCAGCCAGCCGATCACCGTGAACAACCGGCCCGGGGCCAGCGGCATGATCGGCCACGGCGAGATGATCAATGCCAAGCCCGACGGCTACAAACTGGCCGTGGTTTTTGCGGAAATTGTGATCGTGCCGCACCTGGGCGCCAGCAAGTTGTCGTACGAGGACTTCGTCCCCATCGCCCAACTGAACCACGACCCGGCCGCCATCACCGTGAAGGCCGACAGCCCCTGGAAGACGCTGGAAGAGTTCCTGGCGGCCAGCAAGGCCAAGCCGGGCGAGATCAAGATGGGCAACAGCGGCCTGGGCAGCATCTGGCACTTGGCGCACGCCGCGCTGGAAGACAAGGTCGGCGTGAAGTACAACCCCATCCCCTTCGGCGGTGCCGCCCCGGCGGTGCTGGCGCTGATGGGGGGCCATGTGGACGCGGTGGCGGTCAGCCCCGGTGAGGTGGCCACGCACGTGCAAAGCGGCAAGCTGCGCACCCTGGCGGTGATGGCCGACCAGCGCGTGAAGGGCTTCGATGGCGTGCCCACCTTGAAGGAACGTGGCATCGACCTGTCCATCGGCACCTGGCGTGGCCTGGCCGCGCCCAAGGGCACGCCGCCCGAGGTGCTGGCCGTGCTGGCCGAGGCCGCCCGCAAGTGCGCCGACGAACCGGTGCTGAAAGAAGCCCTGGGCCGCCTGAGCATGGGCCTGGCCTACGCCGACGCCAACACTTTCCGCGCCAGCATGAAGCGCGACAACGAGGTGTTCAAGGCGCTGGTCGGCAAGCTGGGCCTCAAGGCGGGCTGATTCCGCCGAGCCACAAAAAAACGGCGTGACCCGCGAGGGCCACGCCGTTTTGGTTTTGTCTCCACACCCCTGAAGCGGCGGCTGCCGCTTCGGTGGATCAGTGGTGCGTGCCGTCGAGGAACTGTTCGTCTTCGGTGCTGCCCTTCAGCGCCGCGGTGCTGGCTTCACGCTCGATGGTGGTGGTCACGGCGTCGAAGTAACCCGTGCCCACTTCGCGCTGGTGCTTCACCGCGGTGAAGCCACGCTCGGCGGCGGCGAATTCCTTCTCCTGCAGTTCCACGAAGGCGCTCATGTTGTTGCGGGCGTAGCCGTAGGCCAGGTCGAACATGCCGTAGTTCAGGCTGTGGAAGCCGGCCAGCGTGATGAACTGGAACTTGTAGCCCATGGCGCCCAGCTCGCGCTGGAACTTGGCGATGGTGGCGTCGTCCAGGTTCTTCTTCCAGTTGAAAGAAGGCGAGCAGTTGTAGGCCAGCAGCTTGCCGGGGAACTTGGCGTGGATGGCGTCGGCGAAGGCCTTGGCGAAGGCCAGGTCGGGCTTGCCGGTTTCGCACCAGATCAGGTCGGCATAGGGCGCGTAGGCCAGGCCGCGGCTGATGGCTTGTTCCAGACCGTTGCGGGTGCGGAAGAAACCTTCGACGGTGCGCTCGCCGGTGCAGAAGGGCTTGTCGTTGTCGTCGATGTCGCTGGTCACCAGGTCACCGGCTTCGGCGTCGGTGCGGGCCAGCAGGATGGTGGGCGTGCCCATCACGTCGGCGGCCAGACGCGCAGCCACCAGCTTGCTCACGGCGTCGCGGGTGGACACCAGCACCTTGCCACCCATGTGGCCGCACTTCTTGGCCGCGGCCAGCTGGTCTTCGAAGTGCACACCGGCGGCGCCGGCGTCGATCATGGACTTCATCAGCTCGAAGGCGTTCAGCACGCCGCCGAAACCGGCTTCGGCGTCGGCCACGATGGGGGCGAAGAAGTCGATGTCGTTCTTGCCTTCGCTCCACTGGATCTCATCGGCGCGCTTGAAGGTGGCGTTGATGCGCTTGACGACCTTGGGCACCGAGTCCACCGAGTACAGGCTCTGGTCGGGGTACATCTCGCCGTTGCTGTTGGCGTCGCCGGCCACTTGCCAGCCGCTCAGGTAGATGGCCTTCAGGCCGGCTTTCACCTGCTGCATGGCCTGGTTGCCGGTCAGCGCGCCCAGGCTGTTCACGAAAGGTTCGGTGTTCAGCAGCTTCCACAGCTTTTCAGCGCCGCGCTTGGCCAGCGTGTGTTCGATGGGCAGGCTGCCCCGCAGGCGCACCACGTCGGCGGCGGTGTAACCGCGGGTGATGCCCTTCCAGCGCGGGTTCTCGGCCCACTCTTTTTCGAGGGCGGCAATTTGCTGTTCGCGGGTCAGTTGGCTCATGGTCGGCTCCGGGGTGAAGAAGAAGTTCAGGACGCCTTCAGTGTGCCGCCAGAGCGGCATGCGCCGCAAGACCTATGTCTTATATAAGACAAAAGATTTGCGCCACAACAATCAACAACTTAGGCGCCATTTTTTGCATTGAGAAACGCCATTCTCCCATATGGCGGATTTTGCTGCGGCGCAAAACGACTGAATTCAGCATTGCGAAATTGGTCTTTCACTTTGTGGAATTCAGGCATTGAGCCTTTCGCCTGTTGAAAGGCTCAGCAGCTTCCCGGGCGGGCGCGGGCCTTCCACGCCCCGTTTGATGCGGCGCAACATCGGCCCACGGCACGGCCCAAAAATGGCACCACACCCCAGGAGAAGCACCATGGCGCAGTACCGGTCCACATCCACACCCGACCAGGCCCAGCAGATCGCCGACCACAGCGGCGCCGCCCCTGGCAGCACACCACAGCCGCCGCGCAGTGCCCGGCCTGCGCGCAGCCCGGCACCGGCGTTGCCACCGTTCGAGGCGCTGGACCGCACGCACCGCGAGGTGATGCAAGTGCTGCAGGCCTTCGACCACCTGCTGGACCACCTGGACGAGCATGGCGCCGATGCCGAGGCCCGCGCATCAGCCCGCGCCATCGGCGCTTTCTTCCAAGGCCGCGCGCGCCAGCACCACGCCGACGAAGAGCGCCACATCTTCCCGGTGCTGCTGCAAAGCGGCCACCCCGACCTGGTGCACCAGGTGCTGCGCCTGCAGCAAGACCATGGCTGGTTGGAAGAAGACTGGCTGGAACTGGCGCCGCAGATCGAAGCCATCGCCGCCGGCTACAACTGGTTCAACGTGGACGTGCTGCGCCACGCGCTGCCGGTGTTCACCGCGCTGTACGCCGAACACATCGCGTTGGAAGAGTCCATCGCCTACCCGGCCGCCAAGCAGCACCATGCGGCGCTGCAGGCGGGGCAAGCCGCTCGGCAAGGCGTGGTGGTGGACTGAGCTTCCGCCACGAAGGGGCCGCAGCGCCGGGGCCTACAGGTCCAGCGCCGTGGTCTTCTTCACCGTGCGCAGCACCAGCATGGAGTTGCTGCGCACCACGCCGGGCAAGCGCGGCAGCACCTCGGCGTGGAAACGCTCCAGGTCTTCGGCGTCGCGGTAGGCGAAGCGCACCAGGTAGTCGTTGGCGCCTGCCACGTAGAAGCAGTCCAGGATTTCCGGCGTGTCTTTCACCGCCTGCTCGAAGGCTTCCAGCTTTCCCGGCTGCGTGCCGTCCAGGTTGATGATGGTGTAGCTGGTGCCGTGCTGGCCCACCGCGCGCGGGTTCAACAAGGCCACGTACTGGGCGATCACGCCGCTGTCTTCCAGCGCCTTCACGCGCCGCAGGCAGGCCGAGGGCGACAGGTGCACACGCTGCGCCAATTCCACGTTGGACAAACGGCCATCGGCCTGCAGCTGCACCAAGATGGCGCGGTCCAGGGCGTCCAGCGCCACCGGCGCGGTTTTGGCAGGGCGTTGCGGCAGGGTGTTCATCGTTCGCAGTTTATTGCGTTCTTCTGCCAGGATTTCGCATGAAGCTGTGCAAAGCCGGGTTCCCACCGAGCGACTGCGCAAGCACATTGCGCCTTGGCACCTCTAGACTGCCTGCAGTCGCCGGTTGAACACCGCACGCCCACGTTTCTTGCAGGAAGGCCCCCATGCACCAAGACCTCGACGCCTACTGGATGCCGTTCACAGCGAACCGGCAGTTCAAGAAGAACCCGCGGTTGCTGTCGCGCAGCGACGGCATGTACTACTGGGACGACCAGGGCCGCCAGGTGCTGGACGCCGTGGCTGGCCTGTGGTGCGTGAACGCCGGCCACCGCCGGCCAAAGATCGTGCAGGCCATCCAGGACCAGGCCGCCGAGATGGACTTCGCGCCGCCCTTCCAGATGGCCCACCCCAAGGTGTTCGAGCTGGCCAGCCGCGTGGCGGCCATCGCCCCCGAAGGCATGGGCAAGGTGTTCTTCACCAACTCGGGTTCTGAAGCCGTCGACACCGCGCTGAAGATGGCCCTGGCCTACCACCGCGTGCGCGGCGAGGCTTCGCGTACACGGTTGATCGGCCGCGAGCGCGGCTACCACGGCGTGAACTTCGGTGGCATCTCGGTGGGCGGCATGGGGGCCAACCGCAAGATGTTCGGCAACATGCTGTCCGGCGTGGACCACATCCGCCACACGCACGACCCGGTGCGCAACGCCTTCAGCCGCGGCCAGCCCCAGCACGGTGCCGACCTGGCCGACGACATCGAACGCCTGGTGGCGCTGCACGATGCGTCGACCATCGCCGCCGTCATCGTGGAACCGGTGGCCGGCTCCACCGGCGTGCTGGTGCCGCCCGTGGGCTACCTGCAGCGCCTGCGCGAGCTGTGCGACAAACACGGCATCCTGCTGATTTTCGACGAGGTCATCACCGGCTTCGGCCGCACCGGCAGCGCCTTCGCGGCACAGACCTTCGGTGTCACGCCCGACCTCATCACCGCGGCCAAGGGCATCACCAACGGCTGTGTGCCCATGGGTGCCGTCATCGCCAAGGACAGCATCTACCAAACCTTCATGCAGGGCCCGGAGCACCTGATCGAGTTCTTCCACGGCTACACCTACAGCGGCCACCCGCTGGCCTGCGCCGCCGGCATCGCCACGCTGGACACCTACGCCGAAGAAGGCCTGTTCCAGCGTGCGGCCGACCTGGCGGGCTACTTCGCCGACGCCGTGCACTCGCTGAAGGGCGAGCCCAACGTCATCGACGTGCGCAACATCGGCTTGGTGGGCGGCATTGAACTGGCACCGCTGCCGGGCGAGCCCACCAAGCGCGCGTTCAACATCTTCCTGGACCTGTACGAGAAGGGCCTGCTGGTGCGCACCACCGGCGACACCATCGCGTTGAGCCCGCCGCTGATCATCGACCAGGCGCAGATCGACCAGATCGTCGACATGATCCGCGCCGCGCTGCGCCGCGCCGCCTGACCACGCGGCACCCCCAGGGCTCTCCCACCGCTGCATGACGCTCGCACTGCTGGCCAAAGACCAAGACCTGGCGCGTGGTTCCTACTACGCGGCCACCGCCGACGCCGCACCGGCCTGGGCGCCTTTGACCGCTTCTGCGCGCTGTGATGTGGCCATCGTCGGGGGTGGTCTGGCGGGCTTGAGCGCCGCGTTGGAACTGCGGGAACGCGGCCTGGACGTGGTGCTGCTGGAAGCACACCAGATCGGCTGGGGCGCCAGTGGCCGCAACGGCGGCCAGGCCATCCACGGCCTGGCCTGCGACCAAGGCGAAATCGAAAGCCAGCTGGGCCTGGACGCCGCGCGCCAGGTGTGGGGCATGTCGCTGGAGGCGCTGGACATCCTGCGCCAGCGCATCGCCCGGCACCAGATTCGTTGCGACTGGCAAGACGGCTACCTGGGCCTGGCCACCACGCCCGGCAAGGGTCGTGCGCTGGCCGAGTGGGCCGACCGCATGGACAGCGTCTACGGCTACCCGCTGGCCCGCGTGCCGGCCGCCGATGTGCAGCGCTGGATCGCCAGCCCGCGTTTCCACAGCGGCGTCTACGACCCCCGTTCTGGCCACCTGCACCCGCTGAAGTACACGCGCGGCCTGGCGTGTGCCGCAGCGGCTGCGGGGGTGCGCCTGCACGAAGGCAGCGCTGTGCAGAACCTGCAGGCGGCCACGCAGGCCCAGGGGCACAGCACGCTGACCCTGGCCAACGGCGCGCAGCTGCAGGCGAACCAGGTGCTGCTGGCCGGCAACGTCTACCTGGGTGGCCTGGCCCCGGCGCTGGCGCCGCGCATCATGCCGGTCGGCACCTACATCGCCTGCAGCGAGGTGCTGGGCGAAGCGCGCTGCACGGCCCTGGTGCCCAGCCGTTCGGCGGTGTGCGACACCAATTTCGTGCTGGACTATTTCCGCCCCACGGCCGACCACCGCATGTTGTACGGCGGCCGCGTCAGCTACAGCACCAGCACACCGGCGGGCCTGGCCGAGAGCATGCGCCAGCGCATGGTGCGCAGCTTCCCGCAGCTCGCCGACGCCCGCATCGAGTTTTCTTGGGGCGGTTTTGTCGACATCTCGATGAACCGCGCCCCCGACTTTGGCCGCCTGCCCGGCGCCCACGGCGTGTACTACCTGCAAGGCTTCTCGGGCCATGGACTCGCACTCACCGGCCTGGCGGGCCGCGTGGTGGCCGAGGCCATGGCCGGCGACGCCTCGCGTTTTGACGTGTTCGCGCGCCTGCGCCACCGCCCCTTCCCTGGCGGCCGCCTGCTGCGCATGCCCGCCTTGGTGCTGGGCATGGCCTGGTATAGGCTGCGCGACATGCTCGGATGAAAGCCTGAAACCATGAGCCCCACCTTGAGCAAAACGGCCGAACGCCCGCCCGTCGTGCTGGTCACCAGCTGCAACCGCACGCTGGGCAAGCACCCTTTCCACATCGCCGGGCGCAAGTACCTGGACTTTGTGCGCCTGGCCGGCGCCATGCCGCTGATCGCGCCGCCCTTCAGCGAAGCCGAGCTGCCGGCCTTGCTGGCCCTGGCCGATGGTGTGTTGCTGACCGGGTCGCCCTCCAACGTGCACCCGTCCAACTTCGGCGAGGACGTGCACAACCCCGAATTGCCGCTGGACCCCGAACGCGACGGCTGGACGCTGCCGCTGATCCGCTTGGCGCTGGCCCAGGGCGTGCCGGTGTTCGGCATCTGCCGGGGCACGCAGGAAACCAACGTGGCCTTGGGCGGCAGCCTGCACCAGGCCGTGCAAGAGCAAGCCGGCTTGAACGACCACCGTGGCCCCGACCACGTGCTGCAGCTGCCCGGCGAACAGCGCACGGCCGAGCAGGAATACGCCCAGGCCCACCCGGTGGACGTGGTGCCTGGCGGCCTGCTGGAGCGCATCACCCGGCGCAACAGCTTCGAGGTGAACTCGGTGCATGGCCAGGGCGTGAAGCGCCTGGCCGCCGGCCTGCGCGTGGAGGCCGTGGCCCCCGATGGCCTGGTGGAAGCCTTTTCGGTGGCCGACGCGCCGGGCTTCAGCCTGTGCGTGCAATGGCACCCGGAATGGCAAGCCGCCGGCAACCCCGTGTCGGTGCAGTTGGCCGACGCGTTCGGCGTGGCGGTGCGGGCCTACCGCGACAAGGTGCGGGGCCCTTTGCCAGCGGCGGCGGTTCAGGGCTGAAGCAGCCCCACCGCAGCCCGCCCGCCTCTGGCGGACGGCACAGGACGAACCCACAAGGCCCCCATGAACGGCAAACAAATCACCCCGCCCACCAATTTCGCCGAGCTGGAAAGCTGGCTCAACCAACACCGCGTCACCGAGATCGAATGCCTGGTGCCCGACCTGACCGGCGTGGCACGCGGCAAGATCCTGCCGCGCGAGAAGTTCACCGAAGACCGCGGCATGCGGCTGCCCGAAGCCGTGGTCGGCATGGGCGTGACCGGCGAGTTCCCTGAAGAAGGGCCGTACTACGACGTCATCAGCCCCACCGACCAGGACATGCACCTGCGGCCCGACCCGGCCACCGTGCGCATCGTGCCCTGGGCCACCGACCCCACGGCCCAGGTCATCCACGACTGTTTCGACCGCGACGGCAAGCTCGTGCCTTTCGCGCCGCGCTCGGTGCTGCGCCGTGTGTGCGACCTCTACGCCGCGGAAGGCTGGAGCCCCGTGGTGGCGCCCGAGCTGGAGTTCTACCTGGTGGCGCGCACCACCGACCCCGACATGCCGCTGAAGCCGCCCATCGGCCGCAGCGGCCGCGCCGAGACCTCGCGCCAGGCCTACAGCATCGACGCGGTGAACGAGTTCGATCCGCTGTTCGAAGACGTCTACGCCTACTGCGAACGCATGGGCCTGAACGTGGACACGCTGATCCACGAGGTGGGCGCCGGGCAGATGGAGATCAACTTCTTCCACGACCACCCGCTGGGCCTGGCCGACGAGGTCTTCATGTTCAAACGCACGGTGCGCGAAGCCGCACTGCGCCACGACATGTTCGCCACCTTCATGGCCAAGCCCATCGCCGGCGAACCCGGCAGCGCCATGCACATCCACCAGAGCGTGGTGAACACGGCCACCGGCCGCAACATCTTCAGCCTGGAAGACGGCTCGGCCAGCCCGGAGTTCGCCTGGTTCATCGGCGGCTTGCAGAAGTACATCCCGGCGGCCATGGCCTTGTTCGCGCCCTACGTCAACAGCTACCGCCGCCTGGTGCGGGGTGTGGCCGCGCCCATCAACATCCAGTGGGGCACGGACAACCGCACCGTGGGCATCCGCAGCCCGCTGGCCACGCCGCAGGCGCGCCGCATCGAAAACCGCGTGATCGGCGCCGACGCCAACCCCTACGTGGCCCTGGCGGCCACCTTGGCCTGCGGCTACCTGGGCATCAAAAACCGCATCGACCCCACGCCAGAGTGCAAGGGCGACGCCTACCTGGGCGATTTCCAGCTGCCGCGCAGCCTGGGCGAGGCCCTGGCCCTGCTGCGCGACGAACGCGACCTGGCCGCCGTGCTGGGCGAGAGCTTCATCACCGTGTACACCGAGGTGAAGGAGATCGAATACGCCGAGTTCATGAAGGTGATCTCGCCTTGGGAGCGCGAACACCTGCTGCTGCACGTCTAGACCAGGCCCTCCACCGAAGCGCAGAAGGCGCTTGTCCCCCCAGGTATCGCCTTCGGCGCTCCCCCGCAAGGGGCGCCCCCGGCGGCCCGGCGCAGCCGGTTTGCGCGACGGCCACTTGAAAGAACACCCATGACCCGCACCACACAAGAATGGCAGGCGGCCGATTCGGCCCACTTCCTGCACCCCTTCACCGACCACCAGGGCCTGTCCCGCAAGGGCGCGCGCATCATCGAGCGCGCTGACAACATCTACCTGTGGGACACCGACGGCCACCGCCTGCTGGACGCGATGAGCGGCCTGTGGTGTGTGAACGTGGGCTACGGCCAGCCAGCCCTGGTGGACGCCGCCACGGCCCAGCTGAAGCAGCTGCCCTTCTACAACGCCTTCTTCCAGACCGCGACGCCGCCGGCCGTGGCGTTGGCCGAACTGCTGGCGGAGGTGACGCCGCCCAACTTCAAGCACGTGTTTTTCAGCGGGTCCGGCTCTGAAGGCAACGATACCGTGGTGCGCATGGTGCGCCGCTACTGGGACGTGCTGGGCCAACCGCAGCGCAGCATCGTCATCAGCCGCCACAACGCCTACCACGGCAGCACCATGGCCGGCGCTTCGTTGGGCGGCATGGCCGGCATGCACGCGCAAGGCGGCCTGCCCATCCCCGGCATCACCCACATCCAGCAACCCTACTGGTGGGACCACGGCCGCCCGCAGGGCCTCAGCCGCGAAGACTTCGGCCTGCAGGCCGCCGGCTGGTTGGAGGCGAAGATCCTGGAACTGGGCGCGGAGAACGTGGCCGCCTTCATCGGTGAGCCCATCCAGGGCGCGGGCGGCGTGATCATCCCGCCCAGCACCTACTGGCCCGAGGTGCAGCGCATCTGCCGGAAGTACGGCGTGCTGCTGGTGAGCGACGAAGTCATCTGCGGCTTCGGCCGCACCGGCCGCTGGTTCGGCTGCGAGACCTTCGGCTTCGAACCCGACCTGATGACGTTCGCCAAGGGCGTGACCAGCGGCTACATCCCGCTGGGCGGCGTGATGGTGGGCCAGCGCGTGGCCCAGGTGCTGGTGGAGCAAGGCGGCGAGTTCAACCACGGCTACACCTACAGCGGCCACCCGGTGGCCTGCGCGGTGGCGCTGGCCAACATCGGCCTGATCCGCGAACAGCGCCTGGTGGAACATGTGCACGACGACGTCGGCCCGTATCTTGCTGAAGGTTTTGCAGGCCTGAAGAACCACCCGCTGGTGGGTGATGCAGAAACCTGCGGCCTGATGGGGGCGTTGTTGCTGGTGAAGCACAAGTCAGACAAGCTGGCCGACTGCCAGGCCTTTGACCCGGCGGTGGAAATCGGCATGGTCTGCCGGGGCCACTGCTTCCGCGAAGGCCTGGTGATGCGCGCCGTGGGCGACCGCATGATCATCGCGCCGCCGCTGGTCATCACCCGCGCGCAAGTCGACGAGATGCTGGCCCTCATCCGCCGCTGCCTGGACCTGACGCTGGCCGACGCACAACGACAGGGGTGGCTGGTCTAAAGGCCCAGGCCCCGCCTGTCTTAGACTCCCGCCCCAACCCGCGCCTCGCCGCCCTTTTTTGAACCTGACCGTCCCGCTTCCCAACCCCTTTTTGGCTATGCCCCCGGAGGTTTCCTCATGCGCTTGAAAACCGTCTTTGCGATGGCCGCCCTGGCCTTGTTCGGTGTGACCGCCCAGGCCCAGGAAGAGAAGGTCCTGAACATCTACAACTGGTCGGACTACATCGCCGAAGACACGATCAAGAACTTCGAGAAGGAAACGGGCATCAAGGTCCGTTACGACAACTTCGACAACAACGAGATCGTGCACGCCAAGCTGGTGGCGGGGAAAACCGGTTACGACATCGTCGTGCCCTCCTCGCACTGGGCCAAGCTGCAGATGGACGGCGGCCTGTTGCGCCCCATCGACAAGGCCCAGGTGCCGAACCTGAAGAACCTGGACCCGGCCGTGCAGGCCGCGCTGGCCAAGATGGACCCGGGCAACCAGTTCATGGTGAACTGGCTGTGGGGCTACACCACGGTGGGCATCAACGTCGACAAGGTCAAGGCCGCCCTGGGCAGCCTGCCCATGCCCGAGAACGCCTGGGACCTGGTCTTCAAGCCCGAGTACATCAGCAAGCTGAAGAGCTGCGGCGTCAGCTTCCTGGACTCCGCCAGCGAAGTGGTGCCGGCCGCCCTGCACTACCTGGGCAAGCCCTCGTTCAGCAAGAACCAGAGCGACTACGGCGCCGCCACGCAGTTGCTGAAGAGCATCCGCCCGCACGTGACGCTGTTCAGCAGCTCGGGCTACATCAACGACATGGCCAACGGCAGCATCTGCCTGGCCCTGGGTTGGTCCGGCGACATCAACATCGCGCGCCAACGCGCCATCGACGGCAAGACCGGCCAGAAGATCGAGGCCCTGCTGCCCAAGACCGGCGGCCTGCTGTTCTTCGACGTGATGGTCATCCCCAACGACGCACCGCGCCCTGGCAACGCGCACAAGTTCATCAACTACCTGCTGCGCCCGGAAGTGCACGCCACGCTGAGCAACAAGGTGTTCTACGCCAACCCCAACCTGGAATCGAAGAAGTTCGTGAAGCCTGAAGTGGCGAACAACCCGACGGTGTTCCTGTCGCCCACCGAACTGGCGCGCATGGTGCCGCCCGATTCGCTGAACAACGACCTGCGCCGTCTGATGACGCGCACCTACACCTCGTTCAAGACGGGTCTGTGATCAAGATGGGTGCTCCGGTGGTGGACAACGCGGCGTTCTTGCGCATCGAGAACGTCGTCAAAGAATTCAACGGCTACAAGGCCGTCAGCAATGCCAGCGTGGACATCGCCAAAGGCGAGATCTTCGCGCTGCTGGGGCCTTCGGGCTGCGGCAAGAGCACCCTGCTGCGCATGCTGGCGGGCTTCGAGACGCCCACCTCCGGCCGCATCGTGCTGGGCGGCGTGGACCTGGCGGCCACGCCGGCCTACGAGCGCCCCATCAACATGATGTTCCAGAGTTATGCGCTGTTCCCGCACCTGACGGTGTGGAAGAACATCGCTTTCGGCCTGGAACGCGAAGGCCTGCCCAAGGACCAGGTGGCCGCACGCGTGGAAGCCATGCTGAAGCTGGTGCAGCTGGGCAAGTTCGCGCAGCGCAAGCCGCACCAGCTTTCGGGCGGCCAGCAGCAGCGGGTGGCCCTGGCCCGCAGCCTGGCCAAACAGCCGCAGCTGCTGCTTCTGGACGAGCCCCTGGGCGCGCTGGACAAAAAACTGCGCGAGCAGACGCAGATCGAGCTGGTCAACATCATCGAACAAGTGGGCGTGACCTGCGTGATGGTGACGCACGACCAGGAAGAGGCCATGACCATGGCCAGCCGCATCGCCATCATGAGCGAAGGCCGTTTCCTGCAGGTGGGCGCGCCGGGTGAAATCTACGAAACCCCGTCCACCCGCTTCGTGGCCGACTTCATCGGCAACGTGAACCTGATGGACGGCACGCTGACGGTGGACGAGCCCGACCACGTCATCATCACCAGCCCCGACTGCCAGCACTACGTGGGCCACGGCATCACCGGCACGGCAGGCATGGACGTCACGGTGGCGCTGCGGCCGGAGAAGATCCACCTGTCGCGCCACCAACCGGCGGGCGAAGCCGGCCAGTACAACACCGTGCGTGGCACGGTGAAGGAAATGTCCTACTTCGGCAGCTTCACGGTCTACCACCTGAAGCTGGCCAGCGGCGCCCTGATCAAGGTCAGCATGGCCAACACGCAGCGCCACCGCGACGACGAGTTCACCTGGGGCGACGAGGTCTGGGCGCACTGGTCGCGTTCGGCCCACGTGGTGCTGACGCAGTGAGCGGCACCACCATGTCCAGCCTGCAGCGCCTGCACAAGCTGTTCACCGGCCGTGGGCTGGTGATCGCCCTGCCCTACCTGTTCCTGCTGGTTTTCTTCCTGGCGCCCTTCCTCATCGTCGGCAAGATCAGCGTCAGCGAGATGGAGGCCGTCAGCTTCCAGCCGCTGGTCACCTACGTGGACGGTGTGCTGCAGCTGAAGGTGAAGCTGTCGAACTACCTGTTCCTGGCCGAAGACAGCCTGTACGTTCGCACCTACCTCAGCAGCATCCAGTACGCCGCGGCCACGACGGCGCTGTGCCTGTTCATCGGCTACCCGTTCGCCTACTTCATGGCACGCGCCAAGCCCACGGCCCAGCCCGTGCTGCTGATGCTGGTGATGCTGCCTTTCTGGACGTCTTTCCTGCTGCGCGTCTACGCCTGGAAAGGCCTGCTGTCCGACGGCGGTGTGGTGGCGCAGATCATCGTGGGCACCGGCCTGGACCAGCTGCTGTACGCGCTGGGCTTGATTCCCAGCCCCGGCAAGCTGATGAACACCCCGTTCTCGCTGGTGCTGGGCATGACCTACACCTACCTGCCGTTCATGGTGCTGCCGCTGTACGCAAACCTGGCCAAGATGGACCTGCGCCTGCTGGAAGCCGCGGCCGACCTGGGCGCCACGCCCTGGACCGCGTTCTGGAAAGTGACGGTGCCGCTGAGCAAGGCCGGCATCATCGCCGGCGCCATGCTGGTGTTCATTCCCTGCGTGGGCGAGTACGTCATCCCTGAACTGCTGGGCGGACCGGAGACGCTGATGATCGGCCGTGTGCTGTGGGACGAGTTCTTCAGCAACAACGACTGGCCCATGGCCTCGACCGTGGCCGTGGTGATGATCCTGCTGATCATCGTGCCGTTGGCCGTGTTCAACAAATACCAGGCCGAAAGCCAGGAGGGCGGTCGATGAACACCGCCAAGTTCAACCGTTGGTTCGGCCGTGGGTGGCTGGCCGCCGGCTACATCTTCCTGTTCCTGCCCATCGTGGCCCTGGTGGTGTATTCCTTCAACGATTCACCGCTGCCCAACCAGTGGCGGGGTTTCACGCTGAAGTGGTACGCCGCGCTGGCCGACGACCATGAAATCGTCGCCGGCTTCTGGTTGAGCCTGAAGATCGCCTTCCTCACCGCCTGCGGTTCGGTGGTGCTGGGCACGCTGGCGGCCTTTGTGCTGGTGAAGTACAAGCGCTTCACCGGCCGCACGCTGTTCAGCGGCATGGTCAACGCGCCGCTGGTCATGCCAGAGGTGGTGGTGGGCCTGTCGCTGCTGCTGATGCTGGTGAGCATCCAGCGCGCCCTGGGCTTCCCGGAACGCGGCATGGGCACCATTTGGCTGGGCCATTTGCTGCTGGGCATGGCCTACGCCACCGTGGTGGTGCAAAGCCGCCTGCAGGACCTGAACCCGCAGTTGGAAGAGGCTGCGATGGACCTGGGCGCGCGCCCGGCCCAGGTGTTCTGGCTGGTGACGCTGCCGATGATCGGCCAGAGCCTGGCCTCGGCCTGGCTGCTGACCTTCACGCTGTCGCTGGACGACGTGGTGCTGTCCAACTTCCTGTCGGGCCCGGGTTCCACCACCATGCCCTTGGTCATCTTCTCGCGCGCCCGCCTGGGCCTGAACCCCAGCGTCAACGCCATCGCGGCCATCACCGTGGCCGTGGTGGCCGTGGGCGTCATCGTGGCCAGCTACCTGATCGCCCGGGCCGAGCGCCAGCGCACGCTGGACATGGCCGCCGCCGCGCGCCACTGACACCGAACACACCACACAGACTGAAACCTGGAGAAGGAGAACGTGCCGATGAACCGCTTCGCCCCCACCGCCCTGGCTTTGGCCTTGGCCAGCGCCCTGCCGGCTTTCGCGCAGAGCAACGAAGAACTGCTGAAGGAGTTGAAGGCGCTGCGCGACCGCGTGGCCGAGTTGGAGAAAAAAGCCGCGGCCCCCGCGGCCCAGCCCGGCCAGTGGGGCATGACGCCCGAGCAGGCGCGTGAACTGAACCGCATCGCGGTGAAGACGGAATCGCTGCAGGACAGCTTCACCGACCAGGGCTACAAAGGCCTGACCATCACGGGCCAGATGGACCCGACGTGGATCTACAACAAGGCCCTGGGCAATGGCAGCTTCGTCTTCCTGAACAACGGCGACGCCCGCTACACCTACGACAACAGCTACTTCGGCATGGCCATCCTGGACATCGCCAAGGAACTGGACAACGGCACGCTGTTCAAGCTGACCCTGGCGCCCGAGCGCGGCACGGGCGCGCTGTTCAACGGCGGCTCGCTGGTGCACGAGGCTTCGGTGTCCATCCCGCTGGGCGACCTGCAAACCCGACTGTGGCTGGGCCAGATCCCCGACTGGACCGGGTATGAGCTCACGCTGCCCGCAGGCAATAAGCTGATCACCCACAACCTGCTGTTCGACACCATGGCACCCACGGCCTACACCGGCGCCGTGCTGGACGTGACCTCGGGCAAATGGTGGAGCCGCATCGGCCTGGCCAACGTGAACACCGCGCGCACCGGCAATGGCAACAAGGCCCCGGCCTTGGTCTACCGCGTCGACTATTCGAAGGGCGAGTTCTCGGGCTTCGGTTTCAGCGGCTTGCACGGCAAGATCAGCAACTTCGCCGCCGATGGCACCTGGATCGACAGCAACGGCGACGAGCAGGTCTTCGGCACCGCCGGCAAGAACACCATGGCCCACCTGCTGGAGTTCGACGCGTACTTCGTGCGCGGCGACCTCTCGCTGTTCGGCCAGGTCAGCTACGGCCAGCAGAAAGACGCCGCCATCTTCAACAGCGATGGCCAGCTGCGCAACGCGCGCTGGTGGGGGGTGTCTTCTACCGCCGCCTACAAGTTCACGCCGCGTTTGGAAGGCGTGCTGCGCGCCGACTTCGTGAACAACGAGAAGAACGGTGGCGGCCTGCTGGGCTACAGCTTCGACGACGCCGTCAACGGCATCGGCCGCGGCGTGTTGGCCGACGGCAGCTACGCCAAGGGCGAAGCCACGGGCGCCAACCGCTATGCGCTGTCCACCGGCTTCAACTACCGCTTTGACGAGAGCGCCGTGTTCAAGCTGGAGTACCGCTTCGACGGCGCCAGCCAGCCGGTGTTCCAGCAGGCCAAGGACGGCAGCTTCCGCAAGACCAACCACGTCTTCGGCGCCGGCATGGTGGTCAGCTTCTGAGCGCCACCAGGGCCGGGCTGCGCCCAGCCTGCCCCTCGCGGGGGATGAAGGTGCGCGGCCAAGCCGGGGCACCTTAAGCGGCCAGGGGCTCCGGCCCCTGTGGCAAGAAAACAGCAGCTTCGGCTGCTGTTTCTTTTTGTACGCCGCGCCGCGCGCGCAGTTTGCACAGCTTGGGGCCGCCTCAGCCGTTCGGTTGGTTTCAGGCGCCACGCTGGCGGCCGAAGATGCCGGGGTCCGTCCCGAACCTCAGGAGCTTCCATGTCCAAACGTTTCGCGGCCGCAGGCCTCACCACGCTGGCCCTGCTGGCCCTGCCGGCCCAGGCCTTTGAGGTCTACGGCCAGGTGGGCGTGCCCGGCGCCATGGTCGGCGTGGCCCAACCGCTGAACAGCCACTTCACGCTGCGTGCCGACGTCAACCTGCTCAGCGACCGCACCAAGGCCACCACCGAAGAAGGCATCGCCTACAACGGCACGCTGTCCACCCAACGTACAGCGGCCTTCATCGACTGGTTCCCGTTCGAAGGCGGTTTCCGCTTCACGCTGGGGGCCAGCGCCAACAAATACCAGCTGGACCTCACGGCCAGCGGTGCTGGCGGCACCTTGACCATCGGCAACACGCAGTACACCACCACCGCGGCCGACCGCTTCGACGTGCAGATCAAGTTCCCCAAGAGCACGCCCTACTTCGGCGTGGGCTGGGGCCACCAACTGGCCGAAGGCCTGCGGTTCTCGTTCGACCTGGGCGCCATGTTCGGCAAGGCCACGGTCACGGGCAAGGTCTCCGGCCCCGCTGCGGCCTACGTGACGCAGGCCGACATCGACAAGGAACTGCTGGAACTGCGTGACGGTGCTGCGAAGGTGAAAGCCATCCCGCAGATCACCTTCGCCATCGGCTACAGTTTCTGAGGTCTGCCCGGGGCAGCGCCCGGCAACCGACCGGGCACCCTGGGTGCGGCGTGTGGGCAGCCCCCACGCCGCGCACCGCCAGGAGCCCCGATGAACACGCCCACCCCCAGCTGGCACGAACGTGCCGCCGCGCTGCGCCCCGACGGCCGCGCTCTGATCGACGGTGATCGCCTGGCCGCGGCCAGCGGCCAGACCTTCGACAAACACTCCCCCATCGACGGCCGGCTGCTGGGCACCGTGGCCCGCGGACAGACGGCCGACATCGACCTGGCCGTGAAGGCCGCCCGCACCGCCTTTGAAGACGGCCGCTGGGCCGGCAAACCCCCGGCGGCGCGCAAGAAGCTGCTGCAGCGCTTCGCCGACAAAATCCTGGCCGCCAAAGATGAACTGGCGCTGCTGGAAACCTTGGACATGGGCAAGCCCATCCGCTACGCCCTGAGCGTGGACGTGCCCAGCACTGCGCGCTGCATCGCCTGGTACGCCGAGGCCGTGGACAAGGTGTACGACGAGATCGCGCCCACCGGCGCCAACGCCTTGGCGCTGATCACCCGCGAGCCCGTGGGCGTGGTGGGGGCCATCGTGCCCTGGAACTACCCGATGATCATGGCCGCCTGGAAGCTGGGCCCGGCCCTGGCAGCCGGCAACTCGGTGGTGTTGAAGCCCAGCGAGAAAAGCCCGTACACCGCGCTGCGCTTGGCTGAACTGGCCCTGGAGGCCGGCATCCCACCGGGCGTGTTCAACGTGGTGCCGGGCTACGGCCACGAAGCCGGCGAGGCCCTGGCCTTGCACATGGACGTGGACGCCATCGGCTTCACCGGCAGCACGCGTGTGGGCCGCCGCATGCTGGACTACGCCGGCCGCAGCAACCTCAAGCGCGTGTTCAACGAGCTGGGCGGCAAATCGGCCTTCCTGGTGTTCGACGACTGCGAAGAACTGGAGCGGGCCGCGGAAACCGCGGCCGGCTGCATGTTCTTCAACCAAGGTGAGAGCTGCAACGCGCCTTCGCGTGTGCTGGTGCACGCCAGTGTGGCCGACCGTTTTGTGGAACTCGTCAAGGCACAGGTGCCGCAGTACGCACCGGCCGACCCGCTGCACCCCAACACCGTGATGGGCGCGCTGGTGGACGCCACGCAGCTGCGCACCGTAGTGGGCTACATTGAAGCCGGCCAGGCCGAAGGCGCGCGCTGCGTGGCCGGTGGTCGCCAGGTGCTCAGCGAGACCGGCGGCCAGTACGTGGAGCCGACGGTGTTCGACCACGTGGGCAACGGCATGAAGATCGCGCGCGAAGAGATCTTCGGCCCGGTGATGAGCATCGTGCGTTTCGAGACCGAAGCCGAAGCCGTGCAACTGGCCAACAACAGCAACTACGGCCTGCAGGCCAGCGTGTGGAGCGACCACATCCACCGCGCCCACCGCGTGGCACGCGCCCTGCGTGCTGGCACGGTGCACGTGAACCAGTACGACGAGGACGACATCACCGTGCCTTTCGGCGGTGTCAAACAAAGTGGCAACGGCCGCGACAAGAGCCTGCACGCCTTCGACAAGTACACCGAGTTGAAGACCACCTGGCTGCGCATCAACGGCGCATGACGGCGCCCACCACCGCGCGCACGGCGCGCCACAACGCCGACCTCACCGACAGCGCCATCCAGGCCGCGCAACAAGGTTTGCAGGCCCAGGGCGTGCACACGCTGCTGGTGCAGTTCACCGACCTGCACGGTGTGGCCAAAGGCAAGTGGGTGCCGCTGCAGCACCTGGCCGACGTGCTGCACACCGGCGCCGGTTTCGCCGGGCCCAGCATCTGGGGCACGGGCCTGCCCCGCACCGGCCCGCGCAGCGAGTTTTACGCCCGCGGTGTGCTGGCCACGGCCCAGGCCCTGCCCTGGGCGCCGGGCTATGCGCGCATCGTGGGCGATGGCTACGTGGCTGGCGAGGCTTTCGAGGCCTGCCCGCGCCAGGTGCTGCAGCGCCAGTTGGCGGCCCTGGCCGAACAGGGCCTGTCGCTGAAGACCGGCATCGAACCCGAGTTCTTCTTGTTGAAGCGCCAGGGCGGTGGTTTTCAGCCCTGGGACGACCACGACCGTGAGGACAAACCCAGCTACGACCTGCAGTCGCTGCCGCGCCAAGCCAGGTTCCTGCACGGCCTGCACCAGGCCCTGGCCGCGTGCGGACTGAACGTGCTGCAGATTGACCACGAAGACGCGCACGGCCAGTACGAGCTGAACTGGGCCTACGACGAAGCCCTGGCCAGCTGCGACCACCTGATGCTGTTCAAACTGGCGGCCCAGGCGCTGGCCGAGCAGCAGGGCGCGGTGTTCTCGATGATGCCCAAGCCCTTCGCCAACCAGCCGGGCAGCGGCCTGCACTTCCACGTCTCCCTGTGGTCCGCCGACGGTGCACAGTGCCTGTCGGCGCCGCCACCGGGCGCAGCGCCGGGTGTGCTGCTGTCGGCCGCGGCGGGGCACTTCATGGCCGGCGTGTTGGCCCATGCGCCCGCCCTGTGTGCGCTGGCCGCCCCAACGGTGAACTCGTACAAGCGCTTGACGGTGGGCGAATCGCTGTCGGGCACCACCTGGGCCCCGGCCTACGTGGCCCAGGGGCCGAACAACCGCACGGCCCTGGTGCGCACCCTGCCCGGCCGTTTCGAATGGCGCCTGCCCGACGCCAGCGCCAACCCCTACCTGGCCACAGCCGCGCTGGTGGCCGCGGGCCTGGATGGCCTGCGGCGCCAGTTGCCACCACCGCCTGAAGAAACCCGCGACCTGTTCACCCTGAGCCTGCAGCAACTGCGCCAGGAAGGGGTGGCCGTGCTGCCGCAGACGCTGGGCGAAGCCACCGAAGCGCTGGCTGCCGACCCGGTGGTGTGCGCCGCCCTGGGGCCGGTGTTGACGACCGAATTCCTGCGCCTCAAGCGGGCCGAACACACCGAACACGCCCGCCATGTGAGCGACTGGGAACTGCAGCGTTATGCCACCCGCTTCTGAGGCCGGCTCGGTGCCGCGCGCCCCGCTGTGGGCCTATGCCTGCTTGGCCGCCAGCATGGCCTTGGTGGGCTGTTATGTCGGCTTGTCCAAGGTGCTGGTAGCCGCGCTGCCCGTGTTCTTGCTGGCCTGGCTGCGCTTTGGCATCGCCGCGGTGGCCATGCTGCCCTGGTTGAAGCGGCCAGCCGGTGAAGCCCCGCTCTCGCCGCGCGACCGCCGGTTGCTGTTCTGGGAGAGCTTCTTGGGCAACTTCCTGTTCAGCATCTGCATGCTGTTCGGCGTGCAGGCCACGTCGGCGCTGGCCGCGGGTGTGGTGATGGCGGGCATCCCCGCCGCGGTAGCGCTGCTGAGTTGGGGGCTGCTGCGCGAGCGCATCGGCCCGCGCGTTTGGGCCGCCATCGCCTGCGCCGCGTCGGGCATCGTGCTGCTGGCCCTCTTGCGGCCCGCCCCGGGGGCAGATGCCGCGCAAACCAGCGCGCCCTGGTGGGGCTATGCCTTGCTGCTGGCGGCCGTGGTGTGCGAGGCCTGCTACGTGGTGATCGGCAAGCAGCTCACCGGCCAGGTCAGCCCGCGCCGCATCAGCGCGCTCATCAACCTGTGGGGGCTGGCGTTGGTGACGCCGCTGGGCCTGTGGCAGGCGCTGTCCTTCGACTTCGGTGCCGTGGCCGCACCCACCTGGGGCTTGCTGTTGTTCTATGCGCTGGCCGCCAGCGTCGTGACGGTGTGGTTGTGGATGCGTGGCCTGCAACAGGTGCCCGCCGGCCGTGCCGGGGTGTTCAGCGTGATGCTGCCGGTGGCCGCGGCGGTGGTGGGCGTGGTGGGCCTGGGGGAACACTTCAGCAGTGGCCACGCGGCCGCTTTTGCGCTGGCTTTGGCGGGCCTGGTGCTGGCCACCTGGCCAGGGCGCTCGGCGCAGGCCGCCGGCTAACGTCCAACGCGACGGACCACCGCCACCGACCACCCGGCCTCGGCCGCAGCCGAAGTTGCTGATTGGCCGCTGGGCGCAAGGCCGCGCCAAGCAACAGGCGTTGAAGGCGGCGGCGGTGGTGAGGGTCAGCGCCCGTCTTGCGTGGCGCCCAGGCTCTGCGCCGCGCCGCCGGCCGCCGCGGCCGCAGCGCCCTTGCTCTGGCGCAAGCGCATGGCAGGGAAGACCAGCCTGAAGCGCGAGCCCTGGCCGGGTTCGCTGTGCACCTCGATCTCGCCACCGTGGCGCTGCACCACGTGTTTGACGATGGACAGGCCCAGGCCCGTGCCGCCGGTTTCTCGGGACCGGCTGCCGTCCACGCGGTAGAAGCGCTCGGTCAAGCGACCCAGGTGCTCGCGGGCGATGCCGACACCGTCGTCCTGCACATCCAAGGTGGCGCCACCGCCTTCGCGTGCCCGCCACACCACGTCGATGTGCCCACCGTCGGGGGTGTAGCGCACGGCGTTGTTGACCAAGTTGCCCACCGCGCTGAGCAGTTCGGTGTCGCTGCCCGCCAGTTCGGTGTTTTCGCCGCCCTTCAGGCTGAACACGTGGCGCCCGCCCGACAGCGCCTGGCCGTCAGACACCGCGCGCTGCAACAAGGTGTCGACCGCGTGCCAGCGGTCGGCCGTCGGCCGCGGGCTGCCTTCCAGTTGCGCCAGGGTCAGCAGGTCCGACACCAAGGCCTGCATGCGGTTGGTTTGTTGCTGCATCAGCTGCAGCACACGCTGGCGTTCGGCCTCTGACAGCGGCAGGTCGACCATGGTCTCCAGGAAGCCGGCCAGCACCGTCAACGGTGTTCTGATTTCGTGCGACACGTTGGCCACGAAGACGCGGCGCATGGACTCGGCCCGTTCGCGCTCGGTGATGTCCTGCGACAACACCAACTTCAGGCCCTCGCCGTAGGTGCGCACCAGCACGGAAAACAGACGTTTGCCCTGCCCGTCGCCGAACACCACGGGTTCGTCGAACTGCGCGCGCTGCAGGTAAGCCACGAAGCTGGGCACACGCACCAGGTTGGTCACGCGTTGCTGGCGGTCGCGTTCCGGGTCCAGCCCGAAGTGGTCGGCGGCCAAGGCATTGCACCACTCGATTTGGTCATGCTGGTCCAGCAGCATCACGCCGTTGGGCGACGCTTCGATGGCGCGCAGGAACTGCGTCAGCCGGCCCTGCTCCTGCTCGACCGAGCGTTCACGCAGGCGCAGCGCGCGTTCGACCCGGTAGCCCATCTCGCCCCACAGGCCCTTGCTGCGGGGCGCGGCACCGGCCTGTGGCCCCCGCAACCATTCCATCAGACGGTGGCCGCGCACACCGTCCCTGGCCACCACCGCCATGGCCCCCAACGAGGCCAGCAGCGCCGACCCCGACCAAGGCGTGCCAAAGGCATGGCCCAGCAAAGCACCCAGGGCGGCGAGAACACCGATGCCCAGGCCGACCAACAACACCCGCATGAACACGGCACTCATGGTGCCGCCCGGTGATGGCCCCGCCGCTGGGACCCGGCGGTCGACGCGGCGCTGGCGCGCCGAGCCGAGCTGGCGTTCATCCCTGTGTGGCCGTGGCGGCCACAGCCTGGGCGGTCAGCCGGTACCCCGCGCCGCGAACGGTCTCGATCAAGCCGGCGCAAGACGCCGGGGACAGGGCCTCGCGCAACCGCTTGACGTGCACGTCGACCGTGCGTTCTTCGATGAAGACATGATCGCCCCAGACACGGTCCAGCAGTTGCGCACGGCTGTGCACGCGCTCGGGGTGGGTCATGAAGAAGTGCAGCAGGCGGAACTCGGTGGGACCGAGCTTCAGATCCACCTGGCCGGTCTCCATCGGGCGCGTCACGCGGCGGGTGGCCGGGTCCAAGCGCAGCCCGGCCACTTCCACGGCGGAGTCCAGGGCCTCCGGCGCTTTGCGGCGCAGGACAGCGCGCATGCGCGCCAACAGCTCCTTGGTGGAAAACGGTTTTGTCAGGTAGTCGTCGGCACCGGCGTCCAGGCCGTTGATCTTGTCGGACTCTTCGGTGCGTGCCGTCAGCATGATCAGCGGCATCTCGCGCGTGCGCGCTTCCGTGCGCCAGCGCTTGGCCAACTGCAGGCCCGATTGGCCCGGCAGCATCCAATCCAGCAGCACCAGGTCGGGCAGCACACGGTCCACGGCGGCCTGGGCTTGGTCGGCCGTGGCCGCCAGCGTCACGTCGTAACCGGCGTGGCGCAGGTTCAGCGAGATCAACTCGGCGATCGCGGTTTCGTCTTCCACCACCAGGATGCGGCTCATGGACAGTCTCCGATTTACCGAACGACGTCTTCGACGTCGGCCATCGCCACGTGGCGCACGTCGGTGCCCTTGACGATGTAGATGATGGCTTCGGCCAGGTTCTTGGCGTGGTCACCCACACGTTCGATGGCCTTGGCGACGAACACCAGGTCGATGCTGGCCGAGATGGTGCGCGGGTCTTCCATCATGTAGGTGATCAGCTTGCGCATCAGGCCGTCGAATTCCTGGTCGATCTGGTCGTCCTGCTTCAGCACTTCCAGCGCCTTGGCGGTGTCCAGGCGGGCGAAGGCGTCCAGGGCCTTGCGCAGCGAGGCAATGGCCAGCTCGGCTTCGAACTGCAGGTCGGCCACGGGCAGGCGCAGGCGGCTGGAAACGCCGGTGCTCATCAGCCGTTGCACGGTACGCGCGATGCGCGCAGCTTCGTCGCCCACGCGCTCCAGGTTGGCGATGCTCTTGCTGATGGCGATCAGCAGGCGCAGGTCACGCGCCGTGGGTTGGCGGCGCGCGATGATGGCGGACAGGTCGCGGTCGATGCTGACTTCCAGCTGGTTCACGCGCTCTTCTTCACGCAGCACCTGGGCGGCTTCGTCTTCGCTGAAGGTCGTCAACGCGTGCAAGGCATTGGCCACCTGGCTTTCGACCAGGCCGCCCATCTCCAACACGCGGTTGGAGATGCCGCTGAGTTCGGCGTCGAACTGCGTGGAAAGGTGTTTGTCGCTCATGGTGCGGTTCCTGCGCGGTTCAGCCGAAACGGCCGGTGATGTAGTCCTCGGTGTCCTTCTTCTTGGGCTTCATGAAAAGCTCAGAAGTGGCACCGAACTCGACCAGGTCGCCCAGGTACATGTAGGCGGTGTAGTCGCTGCAGCGGGCGGCCTGCTGCATGTTGTGGGTGACGATCATCACCGTGTAGTCGTTCTTCAGTTCGTGGATCAGCTCTTCGATCTTGCCGGTGCTGATGGGATCGAGTGCCGAGCAAGGTTCATCGAGCAGCAGAACCTCGGGCTTGATGGCGATGCCGCGGGCGATGCACAGACGCTGCTGCTGGCCACCG
Organism: Rubrivivax sp.; assembly: GCA_046318395.1. GTDB lineage: Bacteria > Pseudomonadota > Gammaproteobacteria > Burkholderiales > Burkholderiaceae_C > Rubrivivax. The sequence continues at coordinate 4,393 of JBKCUM010000061.1, read as the reverse complement.
GACAGGCCCGAACCGCTCTGGCCCAGCTTGTCCTTCACCTCGTTCCACAGCGCGGCTTTTTTCAGCGCCCACTCCACGCGCTCGTCCATCTCCACGCGCGGCAGCGTCTCGAACAGGCGCACGCCGAAAGCGATGTTGTCGTAGATGGACATCGGGAACGGCGTGGGCTTTTGGAAGACCATGCCGATCTTGGCGCGGATCAGCGAGACGTCGCTCTTGCTGGTCAGGATGTTCTCGCCATCCACGAGGATCTGACCCTCGGCGCGCTGTTCGGGGTAAAGCTCGAACATGCGGTTGAAGGTGCGCAGCAGCGTGCTCTTGCCGCAACCCGAGGGGCCGATGAAGGCCGTGACCTTGCGCTCGGGGATGTCGAGGTTGATGCGCTTGAGTGCGTGGAAGCTGCCGTAGTAGAAGTTCAGGTCGCGGACAGCGATCTTGGTCTTCTCGGTCGTGGGCATGTCGACGGGGCGGTCCATGATGTTGGGCCTTCTCGGTCAGTGTTTGTTGCGGAACAGCACGCGGGCTGCGATGTTCAGTGCGAGCACACCCAGGGTGATCAGCAGCACGCCAGCCCAGGCCAGCTTCTGCCAGTTTTCATACGGGCTCATCGCGAACTTGAAGATGGTCACCGGCAGCGTGGCCATGGGCTCGCCCAGGTTCCAGGTGAAGAACTGGTTCGAGAGTGCCGTGAACAACAGCGGTGCGGTCTCGCCGGCGATGCGGGCCAAGGCCAGCAGCACGCCCGTCACCACGCCGGACAGCGAGGCCCGCAGCGTCACCGAGGCGATCACCTTCCACTTGGGCGTGCCCAGCGCATAGGCGGCTTCGCGCAGCGCGTTGGGGATCAGGCCCAGCATGGTGCTGGTGTTGCGGATGACGACCGGAATGACGATCAGCGCCAGGGCCAACACACCGGCCCAGCCCGAGAACGACTTGAACTGCGCCACCACGCTGGCGTAGATGAACAGGCCCACCACGATGGAAGGCGCCGACAGCAGGATGTCGTTGATGAACTGCGTGACGTGGCCCAACCAGGAGCGCTGGCCGTACTCGGCCAGGTAGATGCCCGCCAGCACACCCACCGGCGTGCCCAGCAGGGTGGCCAGCAAGACGATGAACAACGAGCCCACGATGGCGTTGGCCAAGCCGCCAACTTCGGCCATCGGCGGCGGCGTGCTTTCGGTGAAGACCTGCAGCGCCAGACCGCCGAAACCCAGCCTGAGGGTTTCCACCAGGATCCAGATCAACCAGACCAGCCCGAAGGCCATGGCGGCCATGGCCAGGGTCAGGGCCACCACGTTGACCAGCTTGCGCCGCTGGTGGCGGCTGGCACGGCCAGCGTCCAGGGTAAAGGCGCTCATGAACGGCTCCCTTCGTTGCGCTTCAGGCGCATCAGCAGCAGGCGCGAGAAACTCAGCACCACGAAGGTGATGAAGAACAGGATCAGGCCCAGGTAGATCAGCGAAGCCTGGTGCAGGCCTTCGCTGGCCTCGGCGACTTCGTTGGCCAGGGCCGAGGTGATGCTGTTCGCCGCTTCAAACAGCGACAGCGATTCCAACTGGTTGAAGTTGCCGATCACGAAAGTGACGGCCATGGTTTCGCCCAGGGCACGACCCAGGCCCAGCATGATGCCGCCGACCACACCGGTCTTGGTGTAGGGCAGCACCACCTGCGACACCACCTCCCAGGTGGTGGCGCCCAGGCCGTAAGCCGATTCCTTCAGCATGGGCGGCGTCACATCGAACACGTCACGCATGGTGGCGGCGATGAACGGGATGATCATGATGGCCAGGATGATGCCGGCCGACAGGATGCCGATGCCCACCGGCGGGCCGGTGAACAACGCGCCAAGGTAGGGCACGTCGCCAAAGGCCTTTTGCAGTGGCCCCTGGACCCAGGTGGCCAACAGGGGGCCGAAGACCAGCAGGCCCCACATGCCGTACACGATGGAAGGCACCGCGGCCAGCAACTCGATGGCCACACCCAAGGGGCGCTTGAGCCACTTCGGCGACAACTCCGTCAGGAAGATGGCGATGCCGAAGCTCACGGGCACGGCGATGAGCAGCGCAATCAGCGAGGTCATCACCGTGCCGTAGATCATCACCAAGCCGCCGAACTTCTCCTGCACCGGGTCCCAGTCCTTGGAGACCAGGAAGCCCAGGCCGAACTTTTCGATGGCCGGGGCAGCCCCCACCAACAAGGAGATGATGATGCCCAACAACAGGGCCAGCGTCAGCCAGGCTGCGCCGTGGGCCAACACCGAAAACACGGCGTCGGCCCAGGGCACGTTGCGGCGACGCGCAGGCGGCGCGCCGTGGGGCGTGACCCGGCCCTGACTGGACGGGTCCTGCAATTCAGGCGCGGGCAATGCGGCCATGGTGTGCTCTCAGGTAGCGGCGGGGGCTGGGGGGCAGGCTTGCCCGATTACTTGAACGAGACGGCCTTGCCGCCGGCGTCCTTGATCTGCTCAGACCACAGCTTGCGGATCATGTCCTTCACGGCCGGGGGCAGCGGCACGTAGTCCAGTTCGTCGGCCATGGCATCGCCTTGGGCGTAGGCCCAGTCGAAGAACTTCAGCGCGGCGGTCGCCGAAGCGGGCTTGTCCTGCGCCTTGTGCATCAGGATGAAGGTGGCACCGGTGATGGGCCAGCTGTCCTTGCCCGGCTGTTCGGTCAGCACCTGGTAGAAGCTCTTGGCCCACTCAGCGCCAGCAGCGGCGGCCTTGAAGGCGTTGTCGCTGGGGGTCACGAAGTTGCCGGCTTGGTTGCGCATGTTCACGAACGTCATCTTGTTCTGCTTGACGTAGGCGTACTCCACGTAGCCGATGGAGTTCGGCAGGCGCTGCACAAAGGCCGACACGCCTTCGTTGCCCTTGCCACCCGCACCGGTGGGCCAGTTCACGGCCGTGCCTTCACCGACCTTGGCCTTCCACTCGGCGTTCACCTTGGACAGGTAGTTGGTGAACAGGAAACTGGTGCCCGAACCGTCGGCGCGGCGCACCACGGCGATGTCGGCGGCCGGCAGCGGCACGCCGGGGTTCAGGGCGGTCAGCGCGGCGTCGTTCCACTTGGTGATCTTGCCCAGGTAGATGTCGCCCAGCACCTGGCCGGTCAGCTTGATCTGGCCCGGGGCGATGCCCTTGATGTTCACCACAGGGATCACGCCACCGATGACGGTGGGAAACTGCACCAGGCCGTCCTTGGCCAGGTCTGCGTCGGTCAGCGGGGCGTCGCTGGCGCCGAAGTCAACGGTCTTGCCCTTGATCTGGCGGATGCCAGCGCCGGAGCCGACCGATTGGTAGTTGATGCGCACGCCGGTGGCCTTGTTGTAGGCGTCGGCCCACTTGGCGTAGACGGGGGCGGGGAACGATGCGCCGGCACCGGTCACGTCCTGGGCCAGAGCGGCGCCGCTGAAGGCGGTCAGGGTGACGGCGAAGGAAGCGATCTTGAAGCTGGATGCACGCATGGTGGTCCTCGGTTAGGCAGGCGAAATTTTGACTTGGCGGACTGTAAGAACCTATTTTGACGTCAATGTGACAGTCACAAAGCACCAAGGAAGCGCGCCGAACGCACCACATCGATGTCACGGCATCGTCACATTGGCTGCCTAAGGTGCGCCAGTTGCTCAACTTTTCACAGTTTCCTCAGGAGACGACTGTCATGAACCTTGTTCGCCGCCTTGGCCTGCTGGCCAGCATTGCCGCCCTCGTGTCCGGCTGCGCCACCGCCCCCACGCCGCAAACCATCACCGACACCCTGGCCCAGCGTGCCGACCTCAGCACGCTGAACACCCTGGTGCTGCAGGCTGGTCTGGCCGACACGCTGCGCAGCGCGGGCCCGTTCACGGTGTTCGCGCCCAACAACGAGGCCTTCAAGGCCGTGCCCGCCAAGACGATGGCCGAACTGGCCGCCGACAAGACCAAACTCGCCGCGCTGTTGAACTTCCACGTGCTGCCAGGCAAGGCCATGGCCGCCGACGTGAAGAACGGCAACCAGAAGTCGGTGAACGGTGCGCCGCTGGCGCTGGCCAAGGCCGGCAGCACCGTGACGGTGGAAGACGCCGTGGTGCTGCAGGCCGACGTGCCGGTGAGCAACGGTGTGGTGCACGTGGTCGACCGCGTGCTGATGCCGCCCAAGCGCTGAAACCTAACCGTGGGCGCGCCGCTGAGGCGGCCCACCGATACCCCGCGCCGCCCGGGCCACGACCGCCGCCGCCGCCGAAGCGGCGCCTGCCCCTCCCCCGGTCCAAGGGGTGCCGTCGGGGCGCTGTCCCAGCGCCCTCCCCGCCCGGGGGGGTGTCAGCCGCTGTCGGCCGCCGCGGCCCCGCGCTCGGCGCAGCGTCGGGCGAAGTCACCGTGTTGCGCGTGCACCCGCACCCGCCGCACCGGCGCGGG
>JBKCUM010000060.1:0-2132 GCA_046318395.1 Rubrivivax sp. | reverse complement strand
GGTGTCCGCAGCGGCGCGTTCAAGCCTTGCGGCGCCGCGCGTCCGCCTTGCGGGGAGCCTGGATGGGCGCCTTGCGGGCGTGCTCCAGCGCCAACGCTTCCAGCCCGCCAATGAGCAGGCTGACGCAGATGTGGGTCGCGAAGTCCACGTCGTTGTGCGAGCTGGGCAAGTGCTGAGCCGCTGCCTCAGTCATGGCCATACCCATGTCCACGGCCGAGGTGGCCACGTCCTTGGGCAGGTTGTAGACCTTCACCACCTGGTGAACCATGAAGCGCAGCGCTTCTTGGCGTTTGTCCAGGTTCTGGTCGGCCACCGAGCGAGCCACCGACGGTTCGGCCCACAAGCGCTGCAGCAGCGCGCCGCGCTCCTTCACCTGCGCGACGTAGGTGCGCGTGGTGCGGTAGACCAGGTCCCGGAAGTCCGTGGCCACGTGGATCTGCTCCACCTGGCGCTCGCGAAGGACCTCCATTTCGCGTTCAAGCAGCGCGCGCAGGAGGTCATTGCGGTTGGGGAAGTAGTTGTAGATCAGCGCCTTGCTGATGCCCGCCTCGCGCCCAAGCCGCTCCATGGAGAGTTCGGTCAGCCCCTCTTCGATGATGAGTCGCGCCGCAAAGTCCAGGATCTGCGAGGCCCGCTCTTCCGGCGCCAAGCGCTGGCGCCGGCGCGTCGGCGCCTCGGCGCTGTTTTTCTTGGGGGCGGTGGTGGTGGGCATTGGCGTCGCGCTGCTCTTGTATTGACCAGTTGTCGAATTATGCGGGCACGACTTCTCGCCGTGGCCGCCAGGAGTGCAGTCGCATGAATCTGTCCTTCAGTCCAGAGGAGCTGACCTTCCAGCATGAGGTGCGCGCCTTTATCGCGCAGCACTTTCCCGCGGACAGGCCCTACACCCCGGGCACCCCCGACGAAGACCGCTGGGCAGCTGCCTTGTTGAAGCAGGGCTGGGCGGCCTACCAGTGGCCGCCTGCATTCGGCGGCACAGGCTGGGACATGACGCAGCGCTACATCTGGGAGCGCGAGACCGCACTGGCTGGCGTGCCGGCGCGCATGGGGGGCATGGGCATGTTCATGCTGGCCCCCGTGCTCTACACCTATGGCAGTGCAGCGCAGTGCCAGCGCTTCCTGCCCGGCATCCTGAACAACTCGGTGGAGTGGTGCCAGGGCTACTCGGAACCGGAGGCCGGTTCCGACCTGGCAGCCCTGCGCACCCGCGCCGAGCTGCACGGCGACCACTATGTGGTCAACGGCTTGAAGACCTGGACCAGCTACGCGCACATTGCTGACTGGATGTTCTGCATCGTGCGCACCGACAGCATAGGCCGGCGGCAAGACGGCATCACCTTCCTGCTGCTGGACATGCGCTCACCCGGGGTGGAGGTGCGGCCCATCGTCACGATCGACGGGCGGCACTCCACCCTCAACACCGTGAGCTTCACCAACGTGCGCGTGCCGGTGGACCAGCGTGTGGGCGAGGAAGGGCAGGGCTGGCGCTATGCCAAGGGTCTGCTCACCCATGAGCGCACGGGCCTGGCCTATGTGGCCGACTCCACACGGCGCCTGCGGCGTTTGCGAGCGACTGCGGCCCGCACGCCCACGGGCCGGGGCCGCCTGATCGACGACCCCTTGTTCGCCGCCCGGCTGGCCGAGGTGGAAATCGACCTGATGGCGCTGGAGATCACCGAGCTTCGGACGCTGGCGGAGACGGCGTCGGGCCAGGCGCCCGGCAATCAGTCGTCGATCCTGAAGTTGCAGGGCACCCTGGTGCTGCAACGCCTGACGGAACTCTTCGTCGAGTGCGGTGGGCTGCAGGCCTTGCCCTACAGCTTCGAGGAGCGCGGCTTGCGTGAGGAGGTCAGCACCTACCTCATCGGGCGCTCGGCCAGCATCGCCGGAGGCACGAACGAGGTGCAGCGCGACATCATCGCGCGGCACGTGCTGGGGTTGTCGTGATGGGGGGGCTGCAAGCGGCTCGGCACCCCGACAATGCCCGCCCTTTCGAAACGACCCTGGAGTCGGGCTGGCTGTGCGGGCCCTGGCGACGGCCCACCAACAACTCCAGCCACGAGGCGGGCACCATCCACGACGACGCGACGGCCCAGGGCCTGGGCTTTCGCGGCGGCACGGTGGCCGGCTCC
>JBKCUM010000059.1:0-6377 GCA_046318395.1 Rubrivivax sp. | reverse complement strand
AGGTGTGGGGGGTGACCGGGGTGGTCTGGCGGCGAATTGAACGAAAGAGCGGCGCGACTGGCGCGGCGCACGTCAAGGGTGCAGCCCGCGGCGACAATCCGGGCCAACCGATGGCCAACCCGAAGCGCGAAACCGCCCATTCTACGACGATGTCCACCTTCACGCGCTTTGTTCTTGTGCAAACCAGCCATGCAGGCAACGTTGGCGCCGCCGCGCGGGCGATGAAAGTGATGGGTTTCACAGACTTGGTGCTGGTGCGCCCACGGTTTGCCGACGTCTGCCAGCACGAAGAAGCGCTGGCCATGGCCAGTGGCGCCACCGACGTGCTGGCCGCCGCGCGGGTGGTGGACACCCTGGCCCAGGCGCTGGACGGTGTGCACCACGCCTGCGCCACGGCCATGACACCGCGCGACTTCGGCCCGCCCACCTTCGCCCCGCGCCCGCACTTCGAAACGCTGGCGCCGCGGGGCCTGAACCTGGCCTTCGTGTTCGGCCCCGAGCGCACCGGCATGGCCAACGAAGACGTCTACGCCTGCCACAGTTGCCTGTCGATTCCGGCCGACCCCGACTACGGCTCCTTGAACCTGGCGCAGGCCGTGCAGGTCATCGCCTACGACTGGCGCCAGGCTTTGGGCGGTTTCCCGGTGCAGCCGCGCACTGCCGAAACCACGCGGGCTGATGCCGCCGCGGTGCAGGGCACGCTGGCGCACTGGCAGCAGGTGCTGGTGGACATCGGCTTCTTGGACCCGGCCGCGCCCAAGAAGCTGGTGCCGCGCTTGCAGCAGCTGTTGAACCGGGCCGAGCTGCAGGCCGACGAGGTGCACATCCTGCGTGGCATTGCCCGCGCCGTGGCCCAGGCGACCCGGCTCCAGCAGAAGTGAAGCCCCGCCGCTAAACTGCACGGCCCTTGCAACGGGACACCCGCATGCTCAGCCGCCTCCACGAAGACATCGCCTGCATCCGCGAACGCGACCCCGCCGCGCGTTCGAACTGGGAGGTGCTGACGTGTTACCCCGGGCTGCACGCCGTTGTGTGGCACCGCTGGGCCAACGCGGCCTGGCGCCGCGGCTTCAAGTGGGCCGGCCGTTTCCTGTCGCACCTGGGGCGGTTTTTCACCGGCATCGAGATCCACCCCGGCGCCACGCTGGGCCGCCGTGTGTTCATCGACCACGGCATGGGCGTGGTCATCGGCGAGACCGCCGTGGTCGGCGACGACTGCACCATCTACCAGGGCGTCACGCTGGGCGGCACGGCGCTGACGCGCGGCGCCAAGCGCCACCCCACGTTGGAGGCCGGTGTCATCGTCGGCGCCAACTCGCAGGTGCTGGGTGGCTTCACGGTGGGTGCGGGCGCGCGCATCGGCTCGGGCGCTGTGGTGGTGAAGCCTGTGCCGGCCGGGGCCACGGCCGTGGGCAACCCGGCGCGCATCATCCAGCGCGAGCTGGACAGCGCACGCGAAGAAGCCGCCGCCAAGATGGGCTTCTCGGCCTACGGCGTGACCCAGGGCGACGACCCGGTCTCGCAGGCCATGAAGGGGCTGATCGACAACGCCTCGGGCCACGAACACCAGATCGCGCTGCTGTGGCAGGCCATCGAAAAGCTCAGCGCCCGTTCGCGCGAGCTGCCGGCCGCCGACTGCGTGCCGGAGGACGCCTGTACCACCGAGCGCTTCGACGCCGAACGCCTGAACCGGCTGGTGAAGTGAAGCGCTCTGCAGGTTTCTGAAAAACAAAACGGGTCGCTGCGGCGACCCGTTGTTGTTGGCGTTGTCGCGCAGGCGGCTCAGCCCGGCTGGCGCGGCGGCCGTTGCGCCGTCTTCGGCCTGAAAGCCTTGCAGCGGCTGTCCACGGTTTCCAGGTACGGGCCGCCGATCAGGTCCACGCAGTAAGGCACGGCCGCGAAGATGCCGTGCACCGGCGGCTGGCGCTGCGGCAGGCCTTCCAGCGTTTCTGCGATGGCCTTGGGCTGGCCGGGCAGGTTGATGATCAGCGCACGGCCGCGCACCACCGCCAACTGGCGCGACAAGATGGCCGTGGGCACGAACGCCAGGCTGATCTGCCGCATTTGTTCGCCGAAACCCGGCATCACCTTGTGGGCCACGGCCAGCGTGGCTTCAGGTGTCACGTCGCGCGGCGCCGGGCCGGTGCCGCCGGTGGTCAGCACCAGATCGCAGGCGGCGTCGTCCACCAGTTCCCGCAGCGTGGCGCTGATGCCGGCTTCTTCGTCGGGGATCAGGCGCTCCACCCAGGTGATGGGGTTCAGCAGCGTCTGGCCCAGCCAGTCCTTCAGCGCGGGGATGCCTTTGTCTTCGTAGACACCGGCCGAGGCGCGGTCGCTGATGGAGACCACGCCCACGCGCACCGGCTCGGGTGGCGTGGTGGTGAATGTGGTGTTGGTGGTGTCAGTCATCCTGCGCTTCGGGGTCGGCGTCGTCGTCGGCCGGCGTGTCGGCCGCACCCGCCGTGGCCCGGAACGGCTTGATGAACTGGAACAGCTCGCGGTAGGCGCGCGACTGGCGCTGCTCGGGCGGCAGCGCGGCGTCCTTGCGCGCGGCGCGGATCAGGCTGCGCAGCTGCTGGCTGTCGGTGCCGGGGTGGTCGGTCATCCACTGCTTCAACGCGTCGTCGCTGGTGATCAGCTGGTCGCGCCAATGTTCGGTGACGTGCATGCGCAGCGTTTCTTTGGCCGAACCCAGCTTGGCCTCGGCCACGGCCTCGCGCAGCGCTTCTTCGTCGGCGTTGCGCATCAGCTTGCCCACGTACTGCAGCTGGCGGCGGCGGCCTTCGTGCGAACGGGTGCGGCGCAGTTCGTGGATGGCGTCGCGCAGGCTTTCGGGCAGGTCCAGCTTGGCCAGGCGCGCGTCGGACAAGGCGGCGACTTCTTCGCCCAGCTTTTGCAGCGCGTGCGACTGCTCTTTCAGCTGCGTCTTGCTGGGGCGTTCGTCGGTGGGCGGGCTGTCGCCGGAGTCGCCGGAGTGCACGTCGATGCCGCGGTGCGGTGCGGCGCGCTTGCTCATGCGCGGGCTCCAGGTTGGCCTGGGTGGAACGTGGCCGGCAGGCTCGCAGAAAAGGTCATGGTCAAAGCGGCGCAGGCCAGTGAAAAGCGGGCCGGTATCATAGTTGTTCGCCGGGTGGCGCGCCTTTGCCGTGCCCCACCCGGCCAGCGCCGGCCCTGGGCCGTGCGTGCATTTTTGGTGGTGGTGGCGGGCTCCTGGCCGGTCGGCACCAGCTTCCCACCTGCTTTACCGGCCTTGTTGCCGCCCCCGCCGCATGTCGTCTTCCACGCCAGATTCCAACTTCAGCCACAGCCGCGAACAGTTCCAGCAGATCATCGACGACGTGCTGAAGCAGGCCCACAGCCTGGGTGCCAGCGACGCCGGTGCCGAGGTGTCTGAAGGCGTGGGCCTGTCGGTGTCGGTGCGGCTGGGCGAGCTGGAGAACGTGGAGCGCAACCGCGACAAGTCGCTGGGCGTCACGGTCTACCTGGGCCAGCGCCGCGGCAACGCCAGCACCTCTGACTTCTCGCCGGCTGCGATGGCGCGCACCGTGCAGGCCGCCTACGACATCGCCCGCTTCACCGCCGAAGACCCGGCCGCTGGCCTGCCCGACGCCGACGACCTGGCCACCGCCGAAGAAGCCGCGCGCGACCTGCAGCTTTTCCACCCCTGGAACGTGGACGCCCCCACGGCCATGGAACTGGCCCGCCGCTGCGAAGCGGCGGCGCTGGCCACCGACCGCCGCATCACCAACAGCGAAGGCGCAGGCGTGTCGGCCCAGCAGTCGCATTTCTGGGCCGGCAACAGCCGCGGCTTCCGCGGCGGTTACGCGGCTTCGCGCCACTATGTGTCGGTCAGCGCCATCGCCGGCAAGGGGGCGGGCATGCAGCGTGACGCCTGGTACAGCAGCCAGCGCAATGCGCTGGAGCTGGCCTCGCCCGAGGTGGTGGGCCGCTACGCCGCTGAACGTGCGCTGGCCCGGCTGAAGTCGCGCCGCGTGCCCACCTGCGAGGTGCCGGTGCTGTTTGAAAGCACCGTGGCCGCGGGCCTGGTGGGCGCCTACGTGCAAGCCACCTCGGGCGGTGCGCTGTACCGCAAGGCCACCTTCTTGCACGACTGCCTGGGCCAGGCCGTGCTGCCCGACCACATCGACCTGCACGAGGACCCCTTCGTGCTGCGCGGCAAGGGCAGTGCGCCTTTCGACGACGAGGGCGTGCGCACGCGGGCGCGCCAGGTGGTCAGCTGTGGCGTGGTGCAGGGCTACTTCCTGTCCAGCTACTCCGCACGCAAGCTGGGCATGAAGACCACCGGCCACGCCGGCGGTTCGCAAAACCTGGTGTTCAGCAGCCGGCTCACCCAGCCCGGCGACCACCTGGACGCCATGCTGGCCAAGCTGGGCCGTGGCCTGTTCGTCACCGAGCTGATGGGCCAGGGCGTGAACTACGTGACCGGCGACTACTCCCGCGGCGCGGCGGGCTTCTGGGTGGAGAACGGCCGCATCGTGCACCCGGTGCACGAGGTGACCATCGCCGGCCACCTGGGCCAGATGTTCAAGGACATCGTGGCCGTGGGCGCCGACGTCTACAACTCGGGCAGCAAGTCCGTGGGCTCGGTGCTGGTGTCGCGCATGAAGGTGGCCGGCGGTTGAGCGGCTGAGCGACTTTCGCCGACGTCCGCTTTGCACGCGCCAACCAGCGGGCTTGGCGTCAGAGGCTCGCCATTGCTGCTGGACACGGCTGCGTTTTGCGCCGGGGTTTGCGCCGGGTTCCTGGGCGCTTTGGTGCGCCTTTCGGGTGCGGCTGAAAGTTGCTCAACCGCTGGACGGCGCGGGGGCAACGTCCCCGCGCTTCGCAGGGCCACCGTGCTGGGACAAACCCGATATTCAGGCTGCTTCAAGGTGGCGTTGACACACTGTTGACCAGCCGGTTTTTTCGGGCTCTGTGCAGGCCTTTGACGAGCGGGTTTTCCCGCCGCGGGGCCTCGTGGTGCGCTCCTAGAATCCGGCCGTTTGCCGCTTGGGTTGCCCCAAGCCAACTTCAGCAACAGCTCCAACATCACCAGGAGATACAGAACATGGAACGTCGTTCCTTCGTGCATGGCGCCGGCCTGGCCGGCGTGCTGGCAGCGGGCGTGGCCCCGGCCATCGTCCACGCGCAGGCCAACATCCGTTGGCGCTTGGCGTCCAGCTTCCCGAAGTCCTTGGACACCATCTACGGGGCGGCCGAAGTCTTCGCCAAGCAGGTGGGTGCCATGACCGGCGGCAAGTTCCAGATCACGGTGGCGGCGCCTGGTGAAATCGTGCCCGCCTTCGGTGTGGTCGATGCAGTGCAAGCCGGCACGGTGGAAATGGCCCACACGGCGCCTTACTACTTCTTCGGCAAGGACCCGACCTTTGCGCTGGGCTGTGCCATTCCCTTCGGCCTGAACTCCCGCCAGATGACGGCTTGGATGTTCGAAGGCAACGGCATGAAGCTGATGCGCGAGTTCTACGCGCGCTACAACATCATCAACTTCGTCGGTGGCAACACCGGTGCCCAGATGGGCGGTTGGTGGCGCAAGGAAATCAAGAGCCTGGCCGACCTGAAGGGCCAGAAGTTCCGCACCGGTGGTTTCGGTGGCCGTGTGATGGAGCGCATCGGCGCCATCCCGCAGAACATCCCCGGTGGTGAGATCTACCAGGCCCTGGAAAAAGGCACCATCGACGCCGCCGAATGGGTGGGCCCGTACGACGATGAAAAGCTGGGCTTCCAGAAGGTGGCGCCCAACTACGCCTACCCCGGTTTCTGGGAAGGCGGCCCGCAGCTGGACTTCTACATCAACGACAAGGCTTTCAACGGCCTGAGCGCCGAGTACAAGGCCATCGTCGAAGCCGCAGCCACGCACGCTGCCACGGAAATGCAGGCCCGCTACGACGCCCGCAACCCGGCCGCGCTGAAGCGCCTGGTGGGCAGCGGCACCAAGCTGTTCCGCTTCCCGAAGGACGTCATGGACGCCGCCTTCAAGGAATCCATGGCCCTGTACAGCGAGCTGGCGGCGACCAACCCCGCGTGGAAGAAGATCTACGACGACTACGCCGCTTTCCGCCGCGACTCCAACCTGTGGTTCCGCTTCGCCGAATCCGGCTTCGACGACTTCATGCAGCAGCAACGTCTGTGAGGCCCTGAGCGCGCTGCCACCGCCCGGTGCGGTGGTTACGCATCAAACCTTCAAAGCCCCGCCTCGGCGGGGCTTTTTGCTGGGCGCTCGCGGCCTGCAGGCGCATAGCGCCGCGGGGGTGGGCCGGCTGGTTTCGGCCCGCAGGGGTGCCCAGGGCCCGGCTGAACAGGGCGTGGCCGCAGCTCGACCCTGGTGACGCACCGCCTGCTGGAGCCCAGGGGCTGCC
>JBKCUM010000058.1:0-19797 GCA_046318395.1 Rubrivivax sp. | reverse complement strand
CCCGCACTGGCCTGCACGGCGGCGGCCACGGCGGCGCGGGTTTGCTGGCGCAGGTCGGTGTCGGGTTCGCCCCGCAGCCCGGCGGCCGCGGGCGGCGGCTGGCGCAGTTCAGCGGCCAGGTCGTCGGGCAGGTGGGCCCAGCTGATGCAGGTGTCGTCGTCGTCCAGCAGGGCACAGGCTGTTTGCAGCGCGTTGTTCAGCTGGCGCAGGTTGCCCGGCCAACGGTAGGCCCGGAAGGCCGCGGCCAGGTCCGGCGCCAGCGTGAGCGCGCGGCCCGGCGCGTGTTGCTGCAGGCAGGCGGCCACGCGCTCCGGCAGGTCCTGGCGTTCGCGCAGGGCGGGCAGTTGCAGGGTCAGCCCGTTCAGCCGGTAGTACAGGTCTTCGCGGAAGCGGCCCTGGGCCACGGCCTGGCGCAGCGGGTGGTGGGTGGCGCAGACCAGCTGGAAGTCCACCGCCACCGGCTTGCCACAGCCCAGCGGCTGCACCTGGCGTTCCTGCAGCACGCGCAGCAGGTGGGTCTGGAAGGCCAGGGGCATGTCGCCGATCTCGTCCAGGAACAGCGTGCCGCCATGGGCTTCCCGCACGCGGCCTGGCGCACCTTCGCGCAGGGCCCCGGTGAAGGCGCCGGCGCGGTAGCCGAAGAGTTCGGCCTCCAGCAGCTGCTCGGGCAGGGCGCCGCAGTTCACCGCCACGAAGGGACCGTGGGCCCGCGGGCCGCTGGCGTGGGCGGCGCGTGCGAACAGTTCCTTGCCGGTGCCGGACTCCCCCTGCAGCAGCAGTACGATCGGCTTGTCCACCACGCGGCGCGCGCGGTGCACGGCGGCCTGCATCGTGGGGTCGCTGCCGGCCAGCTTGGCCAGGGCGTCGGGGGCCGGCGGTGCAGGCTGGCCGGCGGTGGGGCCCGGCAGTGCCGGCCCCGCTACAGCCCCCGGTGTGGGCGGGCGGGCCACCAAGCGCAGCTGCCGGCCGGCCTCGGCACGCACCCACAAGCTGCTGCCATCGGGCCGGCGCGCGCAGCGCGCCGCCGGGCCGCTGGCCTGGGCCCAGGCGCACAGGGTGTCGGTGTCCAGTTGCAGCACGTGTGCCAGCGTGCGTGCGCCGATGTCGCCGCGTGCCAGGCCCAACCAATGGCGCGCCGCGGCGTTGGCGCCGACGATCCAACCGTCCTCGGACAGCGCCAGCAGCCCTTCGGTGGGCGTGCCCAGCCCTTCGGCGTGCACATGCAGCCGCAGCCGCAGGGCTGCGGCGTGGCGGGTGTCGAACAGGCGGTGCTCCACCATCTGCGCGGCCGAGCGCACCAGGGCCAGGGTGTGGGGGTGGTAGCCGCGGTGGTCGCTGGTGATGTCCAGCACGCCCAGCACCCGCCCGCTGGCGTCGCTGATGGGCGCTGCTGTGCAGGTCAGGAAGCGGTTGCGTTCCAGAAAGTGTTCGCCGGCATGCACCACCACCGGCGCGCCGTCGGCCAAGGCCGTGCCGATGGCGTTGGTGCCACGCCATTGTTCGTGCCAGCTGGCACCAGGGCGCAGGGCCACCCGTTGCGCGCGGTCGCTGGTGTGGCTGTCGCCCAGGGCTTGCAACAGCAAGCCTTGCGCGTCGGCCAGGATGACCAGGCTGCCGGTGTCGCGGGTTTGTTCGAACAGCTGCTCCATGACCGGCCGCGCATGGGCCACCAGTTCACGTTGGCGCTCCAGGGCGCGGTGCAGCTGCGCGGCCGAGGCGTGGGGGGCGCCGGGTGGGCGGCCCGTGGGGTTCAGGCCGAAGTGCAGGCAGCGCTGCCAACTGCGGTGCAGTTCAGGGGCCACCAGCGCCGGGCTGGCCGGGCCGTGTTCCAGCAGCTGGCGGCGGGCCTCGCGCAGGCGGGCGGGCGGGGTGCGTTGCAGGTTCAGCGTGGTCATGTTTGTCTCCGAGGCCCACACGCGGGCCCTCGCACGGCGGGGGTGAATGGCGCTTCTGTGAGCGCCTGCTGTGTGGCACCTTAGCCGGCCGCGTCGGCTTGGCAAGCGTTTGTGCGCCACCGGGGCGGCGACTGTCCTCTTTCGGGACACCTGTGTCACACGCTGCCGTGGCGGTGCAGTCTGGCACCGGCGGCTGACCCCGTTCTTGCGCAGGATCAGCCCGCTTCGGGGCCATCCGGCGCCGCCCGGCACCTGGCACACCGCATGCAATGGAGCCCGCCCGACCGCCAGCCCACCGGGTTCGAGCCGGCCGCCCACCACCACCACCGCAGGAGACAAACCATGCTGCACGCCGCCCCCCACCAAGCCCAGGCCCCGTTGGCCTACAAGACCCGCTACGACAACTTCATCAACGGCCGCTTTGTGCCGCCGTTGAAAGGCCAGTACTTCGACGTGGTGACGCCCATCACCGGCGGCGTCTACACCCAGGCCGCCCGGTCCGGCGCTGAAGACGTGGAGCTGGCGCTGGACGCTGCCCACGCCGCCGCGCCAGCCTGGGGCCGCACCTCGGCCACCGAGCGCGCCAACGTGCTGCTGAAGATCGCTGACCGGCTGGAGCAGAACCTGGAGCGCCTGGCCTACGCCGAGACGGTGGACAACGGCAAGCCCATGCGCGAGACGCTGAACGCCGACATCCCGCTGGCCGTGGACCACTTCCGCTACTTCGCCGGCTGCCTGCGTGCGCAGGAAGGCGCGCTCAGCGAGATCGACGCCAACACCATCGCGTACCACTTCCACGAGCCGCTGGGCGTGGTGGGGCAGATCATTCCCTGGAACTTCCCCATCCTGATGGCCGCGTGGAAGCTGGCCCCGGCACTGGGCGCGGGCAACTGCGTGGTGCTGAAGCCGGCCGAGAGCACGCCCATCAGCATCCTGGTGCTGACCGAGCTGATCGCCGACCTGCTGCCGCCGGGCGTGTTGAACGTGGTGAACGGGTATGGCCGCGAGGCCGGCATGCCGCTGGCCAGCAGCAAGCGCATCGCCAAGATCGCCTTCACCGGCAGCACGGCCACCGGGCGCGTCATCGCCCAGGCCGCGGCCAACAACCTGATCCCGGCCACGCTGGAGCTGGGCGGCAAAAGCCCCAACATCTTCTTCAAGGACGTGGCCGCCGCCGACGACGACTTCCTGGACAAGGCCATCGAAGGCCTGGTGCTGTTCGCCTTCAACCAGGGCGAGGTCTGCACCTGCCCGTCGCGCGCGCTGATCCACGAGGACATCTACGACGCCTTCATGGCCAAGGCGCTCCAGCGCATCGGCCAGATCAAACAAGGCAACCCGCTTGACACCGAGACCATGATGGGCGCGCAGGCCAGCGCGCTGCAGATGGACAAGATCCTGTCCTACATGGAAGTGGGCCGGCAGGAAGGCGCGCAGTGTTTGATCGGCGGTGGCCGGGCCGAGCTGGGCGGTGAACTGGCCAACGGTTACTACATCCAGCCCACGCTGTTCAAGGGCCACAACGGCATGCGCATCTTCCGCGAGGAGATCTTCGGCCCGGTGCTGGCCGTGACCACCTGCCAGCCCGAGGCCGAAGCGCTGGCCCTCGCCAACGACACGCCTAACGGCCTGGGCGCCGGCGTGTGGACGCGCGATGGCAGCACCGCCTACCGCATGGGGCGTGGCATCCAGGCCGGGCGTGTGTGGACCAACTGCTACCACGCCTACCCGGCGCACGCCACCTTCGGCGGCTACAAGGAATCGGGCATCGGCCGCGAGACCCACAAGATGATGCTGGACCACTACCCGCAGACCAAGAACCTGCGGGTCAGCTACTCGCCCAAGGCGCTGGGCTTCGTCTGAAGCCGCCGCGGCCTGGGGCGCTCAGAGCGGGCGCTCAGGGCTGCCGGTCGGGGCGGCGGTCTGGTGTGCGGTCGGGCTTGCCGTCCGGTGGCCCGCGTGACGGGTGGTCGGGCCGCCCATCGTCGGGCTTGTGGTCCCGCGCGGGTGCTGGCGCAGCGGGGGCCGCTGGTGGCGCTGGCCGCAGCGGCACCACCGCCTGCGGAATCGGCACGCGTGTCGGATCTTGGAAGTGCTGGCGCACCACCGGGTCGGCCGGGCTGCGCCGGTCTTCGGCGGCGCGGATGCGCTGCTGCTCG
Organism: Rubrivivax sp.; assembly: GCA_046318395.1. Lineage (GTDB taxonomy): Bacteria > Pseudomonadota > Gammaproteobacteria > Burkholderiales > Burkholderiaceae_C > Rubrivivax. Next base: position 15,743 of record JBKCUM010000058.1, on the reverse strand, counting down.
CTGGGGTCGGCAGGGTAACGGCCGTCGGTGTACGGGCGTTGGTAGTGCGGCAAGGGCGCCGGCGGCGGTGTGCGGCGGCGGTCCCAGGTGTTCCAGCGTTCGCGCCCCTGCAGCCAGCCCGGGCCCCAGTGCTCACCCCAGCGTGGCGCTTCGTCGGCGCGCCAGGTGCGAAAGAACACCGGCGGACGCCGGTAGTAGCGCACCGGCACGCGCAGCAGGAACAGCGGCACGTCCAGCCGGCCCACGGCGTGCCACGGTCCGTTGTACCAGGTGCTGGCGTACCAGTCTTCGTCCTGCAGCACCCAGTACACACCGTCGTAGTAGAAGTAGTTGCCCTCGGCTTCCGGTGCGTAGTAGACCGGGTAGCCGGGGATGCGCTGCAGCGTGGGCTGGCGCGCCAGCACCAAGCCGATGTGCACGCCGGGCCGCGACAGGCCCAGTTCCAGGGTGACTTGCGCCCGCGCCGCCGGCGCAACGGTCAGCAGGGCAGGCAGGCAGAGCAGGGTGGTCCACAGTGGGCGCATGGCGGGCAGGTTCCTGGGTCGGTGCCGACCCGGCCCGGCCTGCGGTTTGCAGCCCGTGTCGCAGCACTTCAAGGCCCACAGTGGGGCCTGCAGGGGCTGGCGTCGGTGCGCTGGCGTACCGGCGCCCCGCCAGGCACCGGCTCAGCGCTGCTGGTACTGCGTCTTGCCGAACAGCACTTCACGCGATTGGTCGTCGGTGATGGGGCGGCGCGCCGTGGCCAGCACCTCCACGCCGCGCTGCACGGCGGGCCGGGCGGCGATCTCGTCGAACCAGCCCTTCAGGTGCGGGTAGTCGTTCCAATCGATGCCCTGGTTCTTCCAGCTGCGCAGCCAGGGGAACACCGCCATGTCGGCGATGCTGTACTGCGGCCCGGCCAGGTAAGTGCTGCCGGCCAGGCGCTTGTTCATCACGCCGTACAGGCGCTTGGCCTCGTTGGTGTAGCGGTCCACCGCGTACTCGATCTTCTGCGGTGCGTAGATGCGGAAATGGTGGGCCTGGCCCAGCATGGGGCCCACGCCGCCCATCTGGAACATCAGCCACTGCAGCACCTCGTACTTGCCGCGCGTGTCGTCGGCCAGGAAGCGGCCGGTCTTCCCTGCCAGGTACAGCAAGATGGCGCCGCTCTCGAACAGGTGGATGGGCTGCCCGTCGGGGCCGTCGGGGTCGGTGATGGCCGGGATCTTGTTGTTGGGGCTGATGGCCAGGAAGCTGGGCTTGAACTGGTCGCCGGCGCCGATGTCCACCGCGTGCACGCGGTAGGGCAGGCCGCACTCCTCCAACATGATGTGGACCTTGTGGCCATTGGGCGTGGGCCACGAATACACTTCGATCATCTTCCACCTCGCCGTGTTGCCGCGCTGCGTGCGCGGGTGCCAAGGCACTCTAAACCATGCTTGAAGGACTGAAACGGCTGTTCGGCAGCGCGCCTGCCGCTCCGAAAGCCTGGGAAGCGCTGCAGCCCTGGGCCGACAGCCGCCAGTACGTGCTGCGCGAGGTGAAAGGCGCCGAAGGCTTTGTGCTGGACGGCAAGCTGGGCGCTGTGCCCTGGCGGCTGGAGTGGGGCGCCTCGCAGCGCCACTACATCAGCGGCACCGAGCTGCGCATGCGCGCCGAGATGGGCCTGTCCTCAGACCTGCAACTGGTGCTGATGAACAAAGCCCTGCAGTTGCAGATGGAAAAGGCGGTCTTCGACCAGTACGTCGAAGGCGTGCAGACCCGCATCGACAACCAGACGCCGCCTGAAATGCGCTGGCTGGTGATGTTTCCCAAGCTGGGGGCGGCCGAGATGGGGGGGCTGCGCGAGCGGTTCGCCGCCCTGGGCAGCATGAAAAACTGGCTGCAGCAGTGGTTGGAAGGGCCGCTGTCCGAGAGCCTGCTGGCCCGCAAGCTGGACGCCGACACGCCCTTCGTGCTGATGATCGGCCGCGGCCGCATCACCCTGCGCATGGCCATGGCCGAACCCGAGCCGCGCGACCTGGACCCCTGGCTGCGGGTGTTCGAGACCGCGATGCGCGAAGCCCGGCGTGTGGCGGTGGCGCACAGCAGCGGTGGCGAAAGTGGCTCGCCCAGCACGCAGCCCAGCCTGTGGTCGGCCAGCACCATGCCGCCGCCGGGCGACGCGCCCCGGTGAACACCCGGCCGCCGCGCTGAACGAAAAAAGCCAACCCGCGGGTTGGCTTTTTGTTGGGCACGGGCCCTCCGCCGCGGCGGGCCGGCGCCTCAGGTGCGCGGCGCCGCGTACTTGCCCAGTTCCAGCTTGGCGATGGCGTTGCGGTGCACCTCGTCGGGGCCGTCGGCGAAGCGCAGCGTGCGGGCCGCGGTGTAGAAGTAGGCCAGCGGCGTGTCCTGGCACATGCCGGCACCGCCGAAGACCTGCATGGCCCAGTCGATGACCTGCGTGGCCATGCTGGGTGCCACCACCTTGATCATCGCGATCTCGGCCTTGGCGCTCTTGTTGCCGGCCACGTCCATCATCCAGGCGGCCTTCAGCGTCAGCAGGCGCGCCATGTCGATCTTGCAGCGCGCTACGGCGATGCGCTCTTGCGTCACCGTTTGCTGCGCCACGGTCTTGCCGAAGGCCGTGCGGCTGCTGGCGCGTTCGCACATCAGCTTCAGCGCACGTTCGGCCAGGCCGATCAGGCGCATGCAGTGGTGGATGCGGCCCGGGCCCAAGCGGCCTTGGGCGATCTCGAAACCGCGGCCTTCGCCCAGCAGGATGTTGGTGGCCGGCACGCGAACGTTCTTGAACTCCACCTCCATGTGGCCGTGCGGGGCGTCGTCGTAGCCGAACACCGTCAGCGGGCGCAGCACCGTGATGCCCGGGGTGTCGGCGGGCACCAGGATCATGCTTTGCTGGCTGTGGCGGTGGGCCGTGGGGTCGGTCTTGCCCATGAAGATGTAGATGGCGCAGCGCGGGTCGCCGGCGCCGCTGGTCCACCACTTGCGGCCGTTGATGACGTAGTCGTCACCGTCGCGTTCGATGCGGGCTTCGATGTTGGTGGCGTCGGAAGAAGCCACGGCCGGTTCCGTCATCGCGAAGGCGCTGCGGATCTCACCGGCCAGCAGCGGCTTCAGCCAGCGTTCCTGGTGCTCGGGCGTGCCGTAGCGCACCAGCACTTCCATGTTGCCGGTGTCGGGTGCCGAACAGTTGAAAACCTCGCTGGCCCAGGGCACCGCGCCCATGATCTCCGCCAGCGGCGCGTACTCTTGGTTCAGCAGGCCGGCGCCCAGGTGGCTTTCCGGCAGGAACAGGTTCCACAGGCCGGCGGCGCGGGCCTTGGGCTTGAGTTCTTCGATCACCTGCAGCGGCGTCCAGCGCTTGCCGGCGGCGGTGTTGGCCTCGATCTCGGCGTGGTAACGCGCTTCGGCCGGGTAGACGTGTTCGTCCATGAAGGCCTTGACGCGGGCCTGCAGGTCCTGGGTTTTGGGGGAGTAGCCGAAGTCCATGGGGTTGTCTCCGTTGGTGTGAGCGTGGGCGCCGTGGGGTGTCGTGGACGGCCGTCTGGCGCCTGGTGTGGGGCAGGGCGGGCGGGTTCAGGCGCCTGCGGCTTGGGCGAACTTCCAGGCCATCTGGGCCAGCGGCCGGGTGGAGGCGCCGGTGGCGCGCGCCTGCGCGCTGCTGGCGATGCCGTCCACCACGCGCCGGGCGATGCCCTGCGTGATGCTGGCCAGGCGGAACAGGTTGTAGGCCAGGTAGAAGTTCCAGTCGCCCATCAGCGCGGCGGGGTCGCTGCGGCCGGTGCGTTCGCAGTAGCGGCGCACGTACTCGGCTTCGCTGGGGATGCCCAGGGCCGCGTGGTCCAGCCCGCCGATGCCGCGGAAGGTGCCCGGTGGGATGTGCCAGGCCATGCAGTGGTAGCTGAAGTCCGCCAGCGGGTGGCCCAGCGTGGAGAGTTCCCAGTCCAGCACGGCGATGATGCGCGGCTCGGTGGGGTGGAACACCAGGTTGTCCAGGCGGTAGTCGCCGTGCACCACGGCCACCTGGCTGTTGTCCAGCGCGCTGGCCGGCAGGTGGGCGGGCAGCCAGGCGATCAGCCGGTCCATCTCGGGAATGGACTCGGTCACGCTGGCCAGGTACTGCTTGCTCCAACGCCCGATCTGGCGTTCAAAGTAGTTGCCAGGCTTGCCGTAGTCGGCCAAGCCGGCCGCGCCCACGTCCACGCTGTGCAACGCCGCCAGCACCTGGTTCATGGCGTCGTAGTGCGCCCCACGTTCGGCGTTAGACAGGCCGGGCAGGGCCTGGTCCCACAGCACGCGGCCTTCCATGAAGGCCATCACGTAGAAGGCGCGGCCGATGACGCTTTCGTCTTCGCACAGCAGCAGCATCTGTGGCACCGGCACGGCGGTGTCGGCCAGGGCCTTCATCACGCGGAACTCGCGTTCGATGGCGTGGGCCGAAGGCAGCAGCTTGGCCACCGGCCCGGGCTTGCTGCGCATCACATAGGCGCGGCCAGGCGTGACGAGCTTGTAGGTGGGGTTGCTCTGTCCGCCCTTGAATTGTTCGACCTGCAGCGGGCCTGCAAAGCCGGGCAGGTGCGCCTGCAGATGGGCCTGCAGCGCGGCCACGTCGAAAGCGTGGCTGGCCGCCATCTCGCGGGTGCCGGTGAACTGTTCCATGGGGTGGTCTCCTTGTTTTTGTTCAGCGGCCGCCGCGTTCGGGCGAGGCGTCGGTGGCCGCTACCGGTCGGCGATGGCCAGCAACTTCTCGCGCGACAGCACCACCAGCCGCGCCGGCTCCACGCGCACCGCGCCTTCGCGCTCGAAGCCCTTGAGCTCCTGGTTCACACGCTGCCGCGAGGCGCCCAGCAGCTGCGCCAGGTCTTCCTGCGCCAATTGCAGGCCGATGCGGATTTCTTCGCCCTGCTTGATGCCGTAGCTCTTGGCCAGCAGCAGCAGCTGTTTGGCCAAGCGCGCCTGCAGCGGCCGGGTGTTCAGGTCTTCGAACTGGTTGAACATCAGGCGCAGCCGCCGGCAGTTCAGGCGCATCAGCGCGTCGTACAGCTCGACGTGCTGGTGCAGCAGTTCCTTGAAGTCGGGCTTGCGGATGCACAGCAGCGTGGTGTCGCCATGGGTGTCGGCATCGTGCGTGCGTGGCAGGCCGTCGAACAAGGCGATGTCGCCGAACCAGATGCCGGGTTCGGCATAGGTCAGCGTCACCTGTTTGCCCGACAGGCTGACCGAGCTGATGCGCACCGCACCACGCGCCACGCCGCACCATTCTTCGGCCGAGGTGCCGCGCACCGCCAGCGCCGTGCCGTCGGGCACACGGCGCACCACGGCCTTGGAAAGAATGGCAGTTCGCAACGGTGACGATAGCTTCGCGAACCACGCGCCGGACTCGATGTTGTGTCTCTCGTCGATTGTAAGAACGGGGGTATTCATGGCTTGTCTCGGGCGCGACAGACGCGCAACCATCGCATTGTCCATGCTGTGTGGGCCCTGAATGGAGACCCCTGATGAACACCGCCTTGCCCAACATCCCCAGCCGCCGTGAAACCGTGTCGCCCGAAGAGTGGGCGTTGCGCGTGGACCTGGCCGCGGCCTACCGCCTGGTGGCGCTGTTCGGGTGGGACGACCTCGTCTTCACCCACATCAGCGCCCGCGTGCCGGGTCCGGAGCACCACTTCCTGATCAACCCTTATGGCTTCATGTTCGAGGAGATCACCGCCTCCAGCCTGGTGAAGGTGAACGCACAGGGCGAGAAGCTGGACGACACGCCGTTCCCGGTGAACCCGGCCGGCTTCACCATCCACAGCGCCGTGCACGCCGCACGTGCTGACGCCCAATGTGTGTTGCACACCCACACGCTGAACGGCGTGGCCGTGGCGGCCCAGCAAGGTGGGCTTCTGCCCATCTCGCAGCAGAGCATCTTTGTGTTGTCCAGCCTGGGCTACCACGGCTACGAAGGTGTGGCGCTGCGCGACGACGAGAAGCCGCGCCTGGTGCAAGACCTGGGTGAGGCGCAATTCCTGATGCTGCGCAACCACGGCCTGTTGACGGTGGGCGCCAGCGTGGCCGAAGCCTTCCAGAACATGTACCTGTTCGAGGCCTGCTGCGCGATCCAGGTGCGTGCCCAGGCCGGTGGTGGGCCGCTGGTGCAGGTGGCGCCAGAGATCATCGCCACGGCGCGTGCACAAGCCAAACAGGTGACCAAAGGCTTGGGTGCTTCGCTGACCTGGCCGGGTCTGCTGCGGCGGCTGGCCCGGCGCTCGCCAGGCTGGGATGTTTGAGCGCCGGCATGCCCGGGTTTGACCGGTGTTCGTCGGCCTGTTCCAAGGCTGGCTGTGTAACCCTTCGTGATAGAGTGGTTCGCAAAGGTTGAGCCTGCTTCAGCGTCGGTGTTCGGTGCTGTGGGCCCACCCGGTCCGCACCCCTTCCACACACCGCCCCACAGCCCGCTGCATGCCCTGTTCACGCGTCTTCCGCCCCGTTGCGCTGGCCGCTGTGCTGTTGCTGAATGCGCAGGCTGCGTGGTCGCTGGGTTGGGCCCGCTCACAGCAGAGCGCGGTGCTGGGCCAGCCCCTGAGTTTTGTGGCCAGTTTGCGGCTGGACCCGGGCGACGAGGTCGACCCGGCGTGCGTGTCGGCCGAGGTCAGCCTGGGAGACCACCGGCTGTCGCCAGCCCAGGTGCGCCTCAGCGTTGACAGCAGCCAGCGCGACGCGTTGACCATGCGCGTCACCAGCGCCACCGTGGTGGACGAACCCGTGGTGTCCGTGACGCTGGCCATCGGTTGCCCGGCCCGCATGTCGCGCCGCTTTGTGCTGTTGGCCGATCCGCCCGATTTGGTGCAGCCCGTGGCCTTGCCCGCCGCAGCCCTGGCGCAGGCCGAGGCCGTGGCCGCCGCAGGTGCGCAGACCGCGCCCAACCCGCCGGGTGCTTTGGCCGCCCCAGCGCCTGGGGCGCCCACCCCCGTGTCGGCGCCTCGCCCCAGCGCAGCGTCTGCGCAGCCCAAGCCCACGGCAGCGCCTGCACCGGTTTCGCCACCGTCGCCGAGCGCCAAGTTGGCGGCGGCGCCGGCACGGCCAGCGGCTTCGGCCCCCGAGAACAAGCCGCAGGCCAAGGCACCGAAGCCGCCAGCTGCAGCGCCCAAGCCGGCGCCCACGCGGACCGCGGCTGCAGCCGGCGGTGGGGGCGGGCGCCTGCAGTTGGACCTCACCGAGCCGCAGCCCAAGGCAGCGCCCAGTGCCACGGCCACGGCGGCATCGGCCGTCGCCGCCGCGCTGGACGCCGTGGCGCAAGCCGCGAGCGCGGCCCGGTCTGCGGCCTCGGCCGCCAGCCAGGCCCAGGCGCGTGTGGCCAGCATGGAAAAGCAGGTGGCGGCCTTGCAGGCCGAAGCCCAGCAAAGCCGCGACCTCGCCGCCCAGATGCGCAGCCGCCTGACCAGCGCCGAAGGTGCGGCCAAGTGGTTGACCCCGTTGCTGCTGGCCTTGGTGGCGCTGGCCGGCATGGCCGGTTGGCTGGCCTGGAAGCTGCGGCAACTGCAGGCCAGCCAGCAGGCCGCTTGGCGCCAAGCGGCGGCGGCCGATGCGGCGGCGCAGCGCCCGCCCGTGGCCACCTCGCAGCTGCCGCTGGTCACCTCGGAAATCATGGCGCCGAGCACGGTGCCCGGCGCCAGCGGACTGTCGGCCTTGCGGCCCCTGGGCTTGGACGATGTGCCGGCTGCCGCCCCGCTGCCAGGCACGGCAGAGGCCCCGACGGCCGCTGCGGGCCGCGCTTACGCGCCTTACCCGCACCTGGCCGCCTCGCCGGCCGTGCCCGAGTCGCCCATGGAGCGCACTTTGGTGCTGCCGCCGCAGCCGCTGGCACCTTCGGCGGCGGCCGCGGCCAACCGGGCCTCGTCGCGTGACGTGTCCATCGAAGAACTGCTGGACCTGGAACAGCAGGCCGAGTTTTTCATCGTGTTGGGGCAGGAAGACGCGGCCATCGACCTGCTGGTCGACCACCTGCGCGACACCGGGGGGGGCAGCCCGCTGCCTTACCTGAAGCTGCTGGAGATCTACCGCCGGCGCGGCGACCGCGAAGCCTACGAGCGCACGCGCACCCGCTTCAACCACCGATTCAACGCCTACGCACCCGACTGGGACACCGACCTGACGCACGGCCGCGCGCTGGAAGACTACGCCGGTGTGCTGCCCCGCCTTCAACAGGTGTGGCCCATGCCCCTGGACGCCATGGCCGAGCTGGAGGCGCTGCTGTTCCACAAGTCGCGCGGTGAACTTTTCGACCTGCCGGCTTACCGCGAGGTGCTGTTCCTGTACGCCTTGGCGCGTGACCTGCTGGACCGTGCACCGGCCGATGCCGGCAGCGTGGACCTGCTGCTGCCGCTGGCCGACCCCCAGGCCCCGGGCGGCGCCACCTCCAACCCCTACTTCGGGCTGGAGCGCGACTCGGTGTTCGACACCCTGCGCGAAGACCGGCCCACCGTGCCGGTGGACCTGGACCTCACCCAGCCCGACATGCCGGTGTCCATCCTGGACCCGCTGAGCCCACGCAAGCTGCGCTGAATGTGCGGGCAGGCTGCGCGCTCCAGGCGCAGCCGCTCACAGCGTCTTACAGCCTGGCCAGGCGCTGCAAGGCGGCCTGCAGGGTCTCGTCGCGTTTGGCGAAACACAGGCGCGCGATGCCTTGTTCGAAGCCGCCTTCATAGAACGCCGACATCGGGATGGCCGCCACACCCACTTCACGCGTCAGCCACTGGCAGAAGTCGGCCTCGTTCAGCGCGCTGACGGCGCTGTAGTCCACGCTCTGGAAGTAGGTGCCTTCGCTGGGCAGCAGACGCAAGCGGGTGCCGGCCAGACCGGCGCGGAACAGGTCGCGCTTGCGCTGGTAGAAGGCCGGCAGCTCGGTGTAGGGGCGCGGGTCGGCCAGGTAGCGGGCCAGGGCATGCTGCATGGGCGTGTTCACCGTGAACACGTTGAACTGGTGCACCTTGCGGAACTCGGCCATCAGCGGCGCCGGGGCCACCACGGTGCCCACCTTCCAGCCGGTGACGTGGAAGGTCTTGCCGAAGCTGGACACCACGAAGGCCCGCGCCGCCAGCGCCGGGATGCTGCTGGCGCTGACGTGTGGCTGGCCGTCGTAGACCATGTGCTCGTAGACCTCGTCGCTGATCAGCAGCACTTCGGTGCCGGTCAGCAGTTCGGCCAGCTGCTGCATCTCGGCGGCGGTCCACACCGTGGCGCTGGGGTTGTGCGGGCTGTTGACGAGGGTGGCGCGTGTGCGCGGCGTCAGCGCGGCGGCGATCTTGGCGAAGTCGGGGCGGAAACTGCCGGGTGTTAGCGGCACACGCACCACGGTGCCACCGGCCAGTTCGATGTTGGGCGCGTAGCTGTCGTAGCAGGGCTCCAGCACCACCACCTCGTCGCCCGGGTGCACGCAGCACAGGATGGCCGTCAGGATGGCCTGCGTGGCCCCAGCCGTGACGGTGACCTCGCGGTCGGCGTCGTAGCGGTGGCCGTACAGGCGCGCCACCTTGTCGGCCACGGCCTGGCGCAGGGCCGGTACGCCGGCCATGGGCGGGTACTGGTTCAGGCCTTCGCCCATGGCGTCTTGGACGTGCTGCAGCAGGGCCGGGTCGCAGTGGAAATCCGGGAAGCCCTGGCCCAGGTTCACCGCGCCCACTTCGGCGGCCAGCGCCGACATCACGGTGAAGATGGTGGTGCCCACCTGGGGCAGGCGGCTCACAAGCGCTGGGGTGTGGGGCGCTGGGGTGTGGGGGGCGTTCATAGGTCGTAGTCGGAACCTTGGCCGGCCATGGCACGCTGGATCAGCGCGGTGCTCAGGCGGTCAGAGAGTTGTTCTGCAAAAGCGTAGACGAAATGCCGCAGGTAGGCGCCGCGCTTGAAGGCCACGCGGGTGACGTTGCTGCCGAACAGGTGGCCCAGCGGCCGCGCCACCAGGTCGCCGTTGGCGCCGTCGTCCTGCATCGCGCCCTCGGCCACGATGCCCACGCCCATGCCCAGCTTCACGTAGGTCTTGATGACGTCGGAGTCGATGGCTTCCAGCGCCACCACGGGTTTCAGCCGGGCGCGCGCGAAGGCCTGGTCGATGCGGGTGCGGCCGGTCATGGTGGCGTGGTACAGCACCAGCGGTTGCGCCGCCAGCTGTTCCAGCGACGGACGCTCCACCTGCGCCAGCGGGTGGCCGGCCGGCACCACCATCACGTGCTGCCATTCGTAGCAGGGCAGGGTGACCAGCTCTTCGAAGTTGCTCAGCGCTTCGGTGGCCAGGCCGATGTCGGCCACGTCGTCCAGCAGCATGCGCGCCACCTGGTCGGGCATGCCCTGGTGCAGCACCACCTGCACCTTGGGGAACTTCTTGCGCAGCGCGGCCACCGGGGCGGGCAGGAAGTAACGCGCCTGCGTGTGCGTGGTGGCGATGCTCAGCGTGCCGGCGTCCTGCTTGCTGAACTGCTCGCCGATGCGCTTGAGGTTGGCCACCTCGCGCATGATGATCTCGATGCTTTTCAGCACCTCCTGGCCGGGCTCGGTCACGCGCCGCAGGCGTTTGCCGTGGCGCGCGAAGATGTCCACGCCCAGCTCTTCTTCCAGCTCCAGGATGGCCTTGCTGATGCCGGGCTGCGAGGTGAACAGCGCCTTGGCGGTCTCCGTCAGGTTCAGGTTGCGGCGCACCGCCTCCTGCACAAAACGGAACTGGTGCAGGTTCATGCCGCGGCCTCCGGCGCCGCCAGCGCGTCCAGCGCGGCCAGCGCCAGCGCGTGGATGACGGGCGCGGTCTCACCGGCCGCGTGGTGCAGGCGGAATTGCACCGCCGGGAAGGCCTGACGCAGCCCGTCCAGCAAGGCCGGCAGGTCGCGCCGCACATGGCCGCCCGCCCCCAAAAACAGCGGCAGCACGTCCACGCGCTCGCAGCCCAGGGCGGCCAGTTCTGCGCCGGTGTCGGGCAGGCTGGGCGCCATCAGTTCCAGGAAGGCCAGGCGCACCTGCACGCTGGGTTGAGCGGCGCGCACCTGGGCGGCCACGGCTTCAAAGGGCGCGGCCCAGCGAGGGTCGCGGGCGCCGTGCGCGAAGAGGATGAGGCCGGTGTTCATGGGGCGGGCAGGGCTTTCAACGGAAACGCACCAGCCACGCGAAGGCGGCCAGCGACATCAACAGGTACAGGAAACTGGGCGTGGCCGCGGCCACCCAGGGCGTCCAGCCGCGCAGCAGGCCCAGGTGGCCGGCCACGTTGTTCAGCAGCACGAAGCTGATGCCCAGCAGGATGCCGCCGAACACCTTCAGGCTGACGCCGCCGGCCCGCGCATGCAGGTAGGCGAAGGGCAGGGCCAGCGCCACCATCACCAGGCAGGCCAGCGGGTACAGGGCCTTGCGCCAGAAGCGGATCTGGTGCGTCTGTGCGGCCTGGGCCTGCACGTCCAGGTGCTGGCTGTAGCGCCACAGGTCCACGGTCGTCATGGTCTCCAGCGGCAGCACGGCCGCGGCCACCACGGCGGGCTTCAGGGTGCTGGGCCAGACCAGGGTGTCGTGGTGGGCTTGCAGCACGGGTTCGGCCGCCACCGGGGCCGAGGCCGGCGTCGGCGCCACGGCCACGCCCGCACTCGGGCGGGCGGTGGCGGGCTGGGGCCACTGCGTGGTGTCCACGTCTTGCAGCGTCCACTGGCCTTGGTCGTCCACCAGCGCGCTGCGCGCAGACAGGCGCTGGCGCAGGCGGCCGTCGCCGTCGAACTCGAAGATGCGCACGCCCAGCAGCTGCCCGCCCGGGCCCGTGCCCTGCAGGTTGATGGAGAAACTGCGTTCGCCTTCCGGCCCGCTGCGCCGTTCCTTCAGCCAAGCACCGGCGCCGCCCACCTTCAGGCCACCGGCCACACGGGCCTTCAGCAGCACGGCCTGGCGCTCGCTGGCGGGGGTGAGGTAGTCGCCCACCACGAAGGTGAAGGCGGCGAAGGCCAGGCCCAGCACCGCCAGCAGGGCCAGCGCACGGCCCGGACCCAGGCCGCCGGTGCGCAAGATGGTGAACTCGCTGCTCTGCGCCATGCGCGCCAGCGCGTAGATGCTGCCGATCAGCACGGCAATCGGCATCAGCTCGTACAGGTGGCCCGGCAGCAGGTACACCGCGCCCAGCACCACGTGGCCCACGCCCAGGCCGTCGCGGCCGACGTCCTCCAGGCTGTCGACCACGTCGATGAAGAAAAACAGCGACAGGAAGGCCGCGGCGACAAACAGCACCGACGAGAGGATGTCGCCATACAGCAGGCGGCGCACCGTCTTCATGCGGCCACCGCCTTCTTGCGCGGCCACCAGTGCAGCACGGCCGCCCGGTCGCGCCACCACAGCAGGCCCAGCGCCCCGATGAACACGCCGCCGTGCAGCACCAACAAGGCCGTGCCCATGCCCAGGCGGCCGTTGGCCACCCAAGCCTGGCTCAGGTTGATGAGGTTGAAGTACACGACGAAGCTCAGCAGCGCGAACAGCAGGTTCCAGTTGCTGGCCCGGCGCGGGTTGGTGGCCGCCAGGCCGATGCCCAGCAGCAGCAGGTTGGCCGCGCCGAACAGCAGGCCGAAGCGCCAGGCCAGTTCGCCCTGGTGCCGTGGCGTGGGCTTGTTCACCAGCTCCAGCGTGGTCAGCGCCTTGGGCGGGCGGGTGTCGCCGTCGCGTGCGCGGCGTTCGTCCACCAGCACCCGGTAGCCTTCGAAGGCCGACAGGGTCTTTTCGCCGGTGGCGAGGTTCACATCGTTGCGCTGGCCACGTTCCAGCACCAAGAAGCTGTCGCCCTGGTCGTTCTCCAGCCGGCCACTGCGCGCCGAAGTGACCGATTCACCGCGCGGCTGCTGGGTCAGGATGAACACGTTGCGCGCGTTGATGCCGTCGACACTTTCGCGCTCCACAAAAAACACCCGGCTGCCGTCGCTGCTGGTCTGGAACACGCCGGGCGTCACTCGCGACAGGTCGCTGCGCTGGGCGAAACGCTCGCGCATCTCCAAGGTGTTGCGGTTGCCCCAGGGCCACACGAAGAACATCAGCAGCGCCACCACCAGCAGCACGGGCCAGCTGGTGCGCAGCACAGGCCGCACGAACCGCGCCAGGCCGATGCCGCTGGCGAACCACACGGCCATCTCGCTCTCGCGGTACATGCGGCCCAGGGTGACGACGATGGCGATGAACAGCGAGAGCGACAGCACCATGGGCAAATAGCCCAGGCCGATGTAGCCCAGCAGCAGCACCACGTCCTGGGGCGAAACCGCACCCCGCGCGGCCTGGCCGATGGTGCGGATCAGCATCATGGTCAGCACGATGGTGAGGATCACCACCAGGGTGGCGCCGAAGGCCCGCGCGAGTTCGCGGCGAACAGTGGTGTCGAATAACATCCGAGGCTTTTTTGGACTGGACGGAATTATGGACTTCAAGACGCAAGCCACCTCGCCTGCGGGCTTGGGCGCCGTGGCCACGGATGCGCTGCTGGTGGTCGTCACCGGCACCGGCGTGCCGGCGGGCCTGGACAAAACCCTGGCCGACACCCTGACCGCCGCCGTGAACGCCGGCGATTTCAGCTTCAAGACCGGCAGCACCCTGTACGCCCATCGCGTGGACGGTGTGAAGGCCGCCCGTGTGGTGTTCGCCTGCGCCGCCGACGGCAGCGTGAAGGCCTGGCAGAAGGCCGTGGCCGCTGGCGTGGCCCTGGTGAAGGCCGGCGGCACGCGCAAGCTGGCTGTGGCCCGTGTGGGCGGTGAAGCCCTGACGGCCGACCTGGCGCAAGCCCTGGTGACCACCGTGGCCGACACCCTGTACGTCTACCGCGCCACCAAGCCCAGCGCCCCCGCCGCGGCCAAGCTGGCCGCCGTGGCCCTGCTGTGCGCCAAGGAAGAACAGGCCGCGGCCAACGCCGGCCTGAAGCGTGGTGAAGCCTTCGCCGCCGGTGTGGACCTGGCCCGCGAATGCGCCAACCGCCCGGGCAATCACTGCACGCCCACCCACTTGGCCGACGTGGCCAAGGGCCTGGCCAAGAGCCATGGCCTGAAGGTGCAGGTGCTGGAGCGCAAGGACGTCGAGAAGCTGGGCATGGGCTCCTTCCTGTCCGTGGCCCAGGGCTCCGACGAGCCGCTGAAGTTCATCGTCGCCCAGTACAACGGCGCGGCCAAGACCAAGGCGCCCATCGTGCTGGTCGGCAAAGGCATCACCTTCGACACCGGTGGCATCTCGCTGAAGCCCGGTGCCGAGATGGACGAGATGAAGTTCGACATGGGCGGCGCCGCCAGCGTGCTGGGCACCCTGCGCGCCGTGGCCGAACTGAAGCCCAAGGTCAACCTGGTGGGCATCATCCCCGCCTGCGAGAACATGCCCAGCGGCCGTGCCGTGAAGCCGGGCGACGTGGTCACCAGCATGAGCGGCCAGACCATCGAGATCCTGAACACCGACGCCGAAGGCCGTTTGATCCTGTGCGACGCGCTGACCTACGCCGAGCGCTTCAAGCCCGCGGCCGTCATCGACATCGCCACGCTGACCGGCGCTTGTGTCATCGCCCTGGGTGGCATCCGCTCGGGCCTGTTCAGCAGCGACGACGGCCTGGCCGAAGAGTTGCTGGCCGCCGGCGAGAGCACCGGCGACCTGGCCTGGCGCATGCCGCTGGACGAAGAGTACGCCGAAGGCCTGAAGAGCAACTTCGCCGACATGGGCAACATCGCCGGCCGCGCCGGTGGCGCCATCACCGCGGCCAAGTTCCTGCACAAGTTCACCGCCAAGCAGCGCTGGGCGCACCTGGACATCGCCGGCACGGCCTGGAAGTCGGGTGCCGCCAAGGGTGGCACGGGTCGGCCGGTGTCGCTGCTGACGCAGTACGTGCTGTCGCAGGCCAAGTGAGCCTGGGCGCGCGCGGCGACTCTTCGCGGGTGGCCCCGCCATGATCGAAGAAGTCGAATTCCACACCGGCGTGGACGAGCCCCTGGGCTTCGCCTGCCGGCTGCTGCGCAAGGCCAGCCGGCAGGGCGCGCGCGTGGTGGTGACTGCCGCGCCGGGCGACCTGGCGCGGCTGGACACGCTGCTGTGGACCTTCGAAGAACGCGCCTTCGTGCCCCATGTGCGCGTGGCCCCCGGCAGCCTGCCGGCCCACGCCGCGCGCACCCCCATCTGGCTGCTGGACGGCGGTTCCGTGGCCTTGCCCGACGGTGCGCCGTCGGTGCTGCTGAACCTGGGCGCGGCCCCGCCCGAAGCGCCGGCCGTGATGGCCCACCTGACGCGGGTGATCGAGGTGCTGGGCACCGAAGCCGAGGCCTTGGCCGCAGGCCGCCAGCGCTGGCGGGCCTACCAAGCGCGGGGGCTTTCCATCAAGCACCACCCCGCTGGCGGGGCGGCCGCCGGTGGCAACACCGGCGGTTGACAGGGCGCACCCTGTCGGCCCGAATCCTGCAAGCGGCGTTGTGGTGAAGGCGGCGCGCCTGCCGTTCAACCCCGTGCATCCCCGCAATGGTGCAGGGTGTGAATTCGGGTATCGTGCGCCGCTTGTTTTCCTTACTCCGTCTGTGCAACAGACAACACAACCTCCGGAGGTTTCCAGCATGCAAGTCAAGCTGAATGTGATCGTGGGTGCAGCCGCCGTGCTGCTGTCGGGCTCGGTGCTCGCGCAGGACGTCGTGAAGATCGGTCACGTCGGCCCGACCAGTGGCGCCATCGCGCACCTGGGCAAGGACAACGAAAACGGCGCCCGCATGGCCATCGACGAGCTGAACGCCAAGGGCGTGACCATCGGCGGCAAGAAGGTCAAGCTG
>JBKCUM010000057.1:0-8654 GCA_046318395.1 Rubrivivax sp. | reverse complement strand
CAGCTTGACCTTCTTGCCGCCGATGGTCACGCCCTTGGCGTTCAGCTCGTCGATGGCCATGCGGGCGCCGTTTTCGTTGTCCTTGCCCAGGTGCGCGATGGCGCCACTGGTCGGGCCGACGTGACCGATCTTCACGACGTCTTGGGCCAAGGCGCTGCCGGCGCCCAGCAGGGCGATGGCGGTGGTGGCACTGGTCAGGGCCAGGTTGAATGCCGTTTTCATGGGGCTCACTCCGAAGGTTGGATGTTGGGTGTCGCGGGCCCGGGCCTGTGCGTGCAAGACCCGCCAGCTGCCAAGGTGCGGCCGCATGTTGCAGCTTGCGTGCCAGGTGGCGGGCGGTGGCTGTTCGCCGGCGGTGCCCAGGCGCGCGGTGGTCCGTTCCGCCATGCGCGGTGCGAAAGCCCGCACAAAGCGGCGGCACGGTGAGCGGGGCTTCACACAGTGCCCGGGCGGCGCCTGCGCCGCTACAGTCGGCCCATGACCGAAGACGAAGCACGGCAGGTGCTGCTGCTGCAGGCCCACGAAGACACGGGCCTGCCTTGGAACGCGCCCCGGCCAGAGGTCCGCGCGCCGCTGTGGACCGCCGACGACCGCGCCTGGGCCACCCGCCAGGCCGTGGCCGCGGTGGGCGAACAGGCCAGCCCCGACCGTTTTGCCGTGGCACGTGCCGCCATCGCGCTGCAACGCCTGCTGCCCAAGGTGCCCGCCGCCCAGCGTTGGCTGGAGGGCCGCTGGTGGCACCCGGCCTGGGCGGTGTTGGCCTGGCTGGCCGGTGCGGCCTTGGGCGTGGTGGGCGACCAGCTGGGCGCACCGGCACACGTCAACCTGCTGGCGCCGGCGCTGTGGGGGGTGGTGGCCTGGAACGGGCTGGTGTACGCCGGCCTGCTGTTGCCCTGGGGAGGACTGCACACCCGCCTGGCACGCCGCTGGGCGGGGCCAGGCCAGGCTGCGGCACGCCGCGCCACCGCGGGCGTGGCCGGGCTGTGGGCCCAGCGTGCAGCGCCGCTGAACCAGGCGCGTGTGTCGCTGCTGCTGCACGGTGCCGCCGCGGCCCTGGGTTTGGGTTTGGTGGCCGGCCTGTACCTGCGTGGCCTGGTGCTGGACTACCGCATCGGCTGGCAAAGCACCTTCCTGGCCGCTGAACAGGTGCAGGCCCTGCTGGGCGTGCTGCTGGCGCCGGCGCTGTGGCTGAATGGCCAAACCCTGGCCGAGGTGGCGCCGCTGCGCCTGGGGCCGGGCGCAGCGGCCACGGCCAGTGCGGCGCCCTGGATCCACCTGTTCGCCACCACCGTCTTGCTGGCCGTGGTGCTGCCACGGCTGCTGTTGGCGGCCACCGCGGCCTGGCGCGTGCACCAGGGGCGCCGCCACTTCCCGCTGGACCTGGACACGCCTTACTTCCAGGCCCTGCACCCGCTGATGCGCCCGGGCCAGACGCACCGCCTGCGCCTGCTGTGCGTGGTGGCGCCCGGCCTGCAGCCGCCACCTTTGTTGGGCCGGCCGCTGGCCGATCTGCCCGCCTGGCCGGCCGGCGGTGAAGCCCCGACCACGGCAGGCGCGCCTTGGTGGCGCAGCGACGACGGCGACGAGCTCTGGCTGTGGGCGCCGCCACCGCTGACCTGGGCGGTCGACGCGGCCGCGGCGCAGCACGGCGCCGGCCCGGGCGCACGCCGCTGGCCGGCCTTCAGCCGCTGGGGCCTGGGTTCGCGCGCCCACCCGGTGGAGGCCGCCTTGCGCCGGGGTGTGGACGCCGTGCTGCTGCTGGGCCCGCCCGGCCACGCGCTGCCGCCACAGCTGGCCGCCCTGGGCCGACCGGTGCTGGTGCTGCAAGACAGTGCCCAGCCGGAACCGCCGGCGCTGCCGCTGCGGGCCCTGGCCGAACAGGCCGTGCCCGACCTGCGCTGGCTGCGTGCGTTGGACCAGCACCTGGGCGGTGACCCGCGCCTGCAAGGCCTGCTGGCCAGTTGGCAGGCCCGCCAGGTGGCGCTGCAAGCGGCGGTGGTACAGACCTTGGCCGAGGCCCTGGCGGCCTGGGCCGCGGCCCGCGAGCCCGTGGCCGAAGGCGGCTGGTTCGGCGGGCCTGGTGAGGACGGCGACGCCGCCGGCGCCCGGCTGGCCGCGGGCTGGCAGGCCGGCTGGGCCGCGCTGGCCCAGCGCTTGGCCGCGTTGCCCGGCGCCCAGGGCTTGCCCGCCACCGCCGCGGTGGACGCCACCGCCTGGGCAGGCAGCGCACCGCGGGCCGCCCCACCCGGCCCGGCGGACGAACGGGCCGGGTCGACAGCGGCGGCCGCGGGGGCGGATGACCTTGATGCCACGCCCGCCGCGCCCGCCCCGGGGAGCCCGCCCCAACCCATGCTGCGCGCCCGTGTGAAGGGCCGCACCGGTGCCGTGGTGGGGGGCTTGCTCAGCGGCGCGCTCACCGGCCTGAAGGCCGACCTGTTGACCGGCGGCCTGAGCATGGGCGCCGGTGCGCTGGCCGGGGCCACCGTGGGCGCCGTGGGCGGCGCGGGCCTGGTGAAAGGGGTGAACGTGGCACGCGGCACCGACCACAGCCACGCCGCCTGGCCCGACAGCGCGCTGCAGGCCTTCAGCCAGGAGGCCCTGTGGCTGGCCCTGGTGCAGGTGCACGACCTGCCACCGGCCCGCGCCCGTGCCCTGCTGCAGCCTGCGCAGCAGGGCACGGTGCCGGCGGAAGCCCAGGCCGCGGCCAACGCCTTGGCCGCCGTGTGGGCGCAGCGCCAGCCGCGGCTGGACAGCACGGCCGAAGCCGCCCGCTTGGCGGCCCTGCTGCAGCCGCCGTTGGGTCGTCTGTGGCCGGCCCTGCTGGCGCTGGCCTTGGCCCCGGCGGCCGTGCCTGCATCGGCCGCACAAGCAGAATCCGCGGCATGAAGATCGTCATCCTGGGGGCCGGCCGCGTGGGCGAGAGCGTGGCCGAGAGCCTGGTGTCCGAACGCAACGACATCACCGTCATCGACCCGCTGCCACAGCGCCTGCAGGCGCTGCAAGACCGGCTGGACCTGCGCGGGGTGGTGGGCAACGGCATCCAACCCAGCGTGCTGCGCGAGGCGGGCATCGAAGACGCCGACCTCTTCATCGCCTGCGCGCCCATGGACGAAACCAACCTGGTGGCCTGCAAGGTGGCGCACGACGTGTTCAACGTGCCCACCACCATCGCCCGCGTGCGCAGCGACGAATTCCAGCAAGGCGCACCGCTGCTGGACAAGGCGGGTTTTGCCGTGGACCAGGTGATCTGCCCCGAGCAGAGCGTCACCCACCGCATCCGCAAGCTCATCGAGTACCCCGAGGCCTTGCAGGTGTTGGAGTTTGCCCAGGGCCTGGTCAGCCTGATCGCCGTGCGGGCCGTGGCCGGCAGCGCCTTGGTGCAGCACAGCCTGGCCGAGATCCCTACGCTGGCCCCGGGCCTGGACCTGCGCATCGTGGCCATCTACCGGCAGGACAAGGCGCTCACCGCGCTGGACGGCCGCACGCGCATTGAGCCCGGCGACGAGGTGTTTGTGCTGGCCGCCACGGCCCACATCCGCCGCGTGTTGGAAGCGCTGCACGGCCGCGAACGCCCGGTGCGGCGTGTGGTGCTGGCCGGTGGCGGCAAGGTGGGCCTGCGGCTGGCGCGCCAGGTGGCGGGCAGCTGCCACCTGAAGATCATCGAGGCCGACGCCGCGCGCTGCGAGTACCTGGCCACCGAACTGTCCGGCCAGGCCCTGGTGCTGCACGGCGACAGCACCGACGAAGAACTGCTCAGCGACGAAGGCGCCGAGGGCCTGGACCTCTTCCTCTCGCTGACCAGCGACGACGAAGACAACATCATGGCCTGCCTGCTGGCCAAGCGGCTGGGGGCGCAGCGGGTGCTGGCGCTGATCAACCGCCGCGCCTACGCCGACCTGGTGCAGGGCACGCAGATCGACATCGCCATCTCGCCGGCCACGGCCGTCATCGGTGAACTGCTGGCCTATGTGCGGCGTGGCGACATCGAGGCCGTGCACAGCCTGCGCCGTGGCGCGGCCGAAGCCTTGGAGGCCATCGTGCGCGGTGATGCCAAGACCTGCCGCATGGCCGGCCGGCGCATCGCCGACATCGGCCTGCCCAAGGGCGCGCAGGTGGGTGCCCTGGTGCGCGGCCTGCACCACGCCGACGGCAGCGCCGTGGGCGAAGGCGCGCAGCCGCAGGTCATCATGGCGCACGGCGACACGGTGGTCATGCCCAACGACCACGTCATCGTCTTCGTGCCGCGCAAACGCATGGTGCGCGAGGTGGAAAAACTCTTCCAGGTCAGCGCGACCTTTTTGTTCTGATGTTGTCGCCCTTGCCGGTTCTGGCCCTGGTGGGCCGCATGGTGGTGCTGTTTGCACTGATGATGGCCGTGCCCCTGGCCTTCGCCTGGGTGGGCGGCGACGCTGCCTTGCCGGCCTTCGTGCAAGGCCTGTTGGTGGCCGTGGCCGCGGGCGCGGTGCTCAGCGCGGTGACGCTGCGTTTCCGCCGCGAACTGCAGCCGCGCGACGGTTTTTTGCTGGTGGGGCTGACCTGGCTGGTGCTGCCGGTGTTCGGCGCCTACCCGCTGTGGCTGGCCGTGCCGGGCCTCAGCGTCACCGACGCCTACTTCGAAGCCATGTCGGCCTTCACGGCCACGGGGGCCACCGTCATCAGCGGGCTGGACCACCTGCCGTTGTCGGTGAACGTGTGGCGCTGCTTCATGACCTACGTGGGCGGCCTGGGCATCATCGTGCTGGCCGTGGCCGTGCTGCCGATGTTGGGCGTGGGTGGCAGCCAGCTGTTCAAGGCCGAGATCGCCGGGCCCATGAAGGACCAGAAGCTCACGCCGCGCATCGCCGACACCGCGCGTGGCCTGTGGGGCGTGTACTTCGGGCTGTCGCTGCTGTGTTTCTTCGCGTACCGCTGGGCCGGCATGTCCTGGGCCGACGCCTTCATGCACATGTGCACCACCATGTCGCTGGGCGGTTTGTCTTCGCACGACCTCAGCTTCGGCTACTGGAATTCGCCGCTGATCGAAGGCGTGGCCGTGGTCTTCATGCTGGCCGCGGGCGTGAACCTGTCGTTGTACTTCGTGGCCTGGCGCCAGCGCTCGCTGCGCGCGCTGTGGCGCGACACCGAACTGCGCGCCTTCTACGCCGTGCTGTTGGGCAGCATCGCGCTGATCACCGTCTACCTGGTGGCCACTGGCGCCTACACCGACGGCGCGCTGGCCTTCCGCCACACCGTCTTCCACGTGGTGGCCGTGGCCACCACCACCGGCTACGCCACACACGACTACGCCACCTGGCCGCTGTTCGCCCCGGTGTTGATGATCTTGCTGGGCTGTTTCGCCACCTGCGCCGGCAGCACCGGCGGGGGCATCAAGATGGTCCGCATGCTGCTGCTGCTGAAGCAGGCGCGGCGCGAGCTGGTGCGCATCCTGCACCCCTCGGTGGTGAACCCCGTGGTGCTGGGTGGGCGCGCCGTCAGCGACCGCACCATCCACAGCGTCATCGCTTTCATGATGATCTACGGCGCCACCCTGGTCGGCCTGACCATGGTGCTGCTGTTCAGCGGGCTGGACGTGGTGACGGCCTTCACCGCCGTCATCGCCTGCGTCAACAACATCGGCCCCGGCCTGGGCGACGTGGGCCCGGCCGTCAACTACAGCGGGCTCACCGGCTTCCAGACCTGGGTCTGCACCTTCGCGATGCTGCTGGGCCGGCTGGAACTGCTGAGCCTGCTGCTGCTGTTCACGCCCACCTTCTGGCGGCGTTGAGCCGCGCCGTGCTTCAGCGCGGCAGGTACAGGCGGTCGGTGTAGGTGGCCAGCCACTGCGGGCGGAAGGCCACGAAGATGGCGGTGAGGATGCCGGTCAACCAGGCGTCACCGAAGGCCGACAGCCAGCGGCCCAGCACCAGGTCTTCTTCGGCCAGGCCCGCGTGCGCGCCCTGCAGCCAGGCCGCAGCCGTGCCCGAGAGGCCCAGCGCCAGCGCCGTGCCCAGGAACCCGCGGCCCAGGATGTAGATGAACAAATGGTGCGGCAACCAGCGCCGCAGCGCCGCGCCGATGCCCAGCGTCAGCGTGGCCGGCACCAGGCCCAGCCACAGCAGCCGGTGCAGCGCCAGCGCCCAGTCGCCACCGCACAGCCAGCCTGTGGCCAGCGCCACCGGCAGCAGGGCCAGCACGGCCAGCGGCCAGCCCGCCATCAGCACCAGCAGGCAGGCGCCGGACAGCGGTTGCACCACGGGTGCCGCGGCCAGGTGGTCGGCGCTCCACAACAGGGGCATGGCCACCCACCAGGCCAACCAGGGCGCCGGCGGCCCGCCCGCACCCACGCCGCGCCAGGGCCGCAACCACAAGGCCAGGGCCGTGCAGGCCAGCGCCAGCCCGGCGGCGGGCCACCCGGGCAGGGCGGTGAAGGTGGTGGGCATGTGGCCATGCTAGCGGCGGGGCGGGCGGCGGGGCTGCGCCAGGTCATGGTGCCCGGGCGCGATTCGCGCTGGTGGACTGCGGGCTGGCCCCAGGTCAGCCCGGTGGACGCGCCGCCGGGCGCGGGCTATCGTGCCCGGGCCTTGCCCGCCCACACAGCGCAGGCTCAGCCTCTCAGCAGGGCTGGGCATGCCCCAGTGGGCGAGCAGCCTGCGGCTGCCTACAATTGACGTTAACGTAAACGTCAACCGCGCGGCCTGCCGCCGCCCGTTGCCGCCCGCCCTTCACCGTTTGCCCCGACCCGCGCTTCGCCGCAGGAGAGCCCCCGATGCCGCAGCTTGTTTCCCAGCTCCAGCCCCGTTCCGAGGCCTTCAAGGCCAGCGCCGCCTGGATGCAGGGCCTGGTCGACGACCTGAACGCCCGCCTGGCCCAGCTGCGCGATGGCGGCGGCGAGGCTGCCCGCGCCAAACACGTGGCCCGCGGCAAGCTGCTGCCGCGCGAACGCGTGGAAATGCTGCTGGACCCCGACACGCCCTTTCTGGAGATCGGCGCCCTGGCCGCGCTGGACCTGTACGACAACGCCGCGCCGGCGGCGGGTTTGATCGCCGGCATCGGCCGTGTCAGCGGCGTGGAGTGCCTGATCGTCTGCAACGACGCCACGGTCAAGGGCGGCACCTACTACCCGATGACGGTGAAAAAACACCTGCGCGCGCAAGAGATCGCGCAGCAGAACCACCTGCCCTGCATCTACCTGGTGGACAGCGGCGGCGCCAACCTGCCCAACCAGGACGAGGTCTTCCCCGACCGCGACCACTTCGGCCGCATCTTCTACAACCAGGCCCAGATGTCGGCCCTGGGCATCCCGCAGATCGCCGTGGTGATGGGCAGTTGCACGGCCGGTGGCGCCTATGTGCCGGCCATGAGCGACGAAACCATCATCGTGAAGAACCAGGGCACCATCTTCCTGGGCGGCCCGCCGCTGGTGAAGGCCGCCACCGGTGAGGTGGTCAGCGCCGAAGACCTGGGCGGTGGTGATGTGCACACGCGCTTGTCGGGCGTGGCCGACCACCTGGCCGAGAACGACCTGCACGCGCTGGCCATCGCACGCCACAGCGTGGCCACGCTGAACCGCCGCAAGCCCGACCAGCTGCTGCTGAAGACCCCGCGGCCGCCGGCCTACGACCCGGCCGAGCTGCACGGCGTGATCCCCACCGACCCGCGCAAGCCGTTTGACGTGCGCGAGATCATCGCGCGCATCGTCGATGGTTCCGAGTTCGACGAGTTCAAGGCGCGTTACGGCGCCACGCTGGTCACCGGCTTTGCGCACATCGAAGGCATGCCGGTGGGCATCATTGCCAACAACGGCGTGCTGTTCGCCGAAAGCGCCATGAAGGCCGCGCACTTCATCGAGCTGTGCTGCCAGCGCAAGATCCCGCTGGTCTTCCTGCAGAACATCACCGGCTTCATGGTGGGCAAGAAGTACGAGACCGAAGGCATCGCCAAACACGGCGCCAAGATGGTGACGGCTGTGGCCACGGCCACCGTGCCCAAGTTCACCGTCATCATCGGTGGCAGTTTCGGCGCCGGCAACTACGGCATGTGCGGCCGCGCCTACAGCCCCCGCATGCTGTGGATGTGGCCCAACGCGCGCATCAGCGTGATGGGTGGCGAACAGGCCGCCAGCGTGCTGGCCACCGTCAAGCGCGACGGCATCGAGTCCAAGGGCGGCACCTGGAGCGCTGAGGAAGAGGCTGCGTTCAAGGCGCCCATCCTGTCGCAGTACGAGCACCAGGGCCATCCGTACTACGCCAGCGCGCGGCTGTGGGACGACGGCGTGATCGACCCGCTGGACACGCGCATGACGCTCGCCCTCGGCCTGTCGGCCGCGCTCAATGCACCGATCCCCGAGACCCGATTCGGCGTATTCCGGATGTGAGCCTGCGCCGATGAGCTGCTCATTGTTTCTCCGCTCCGAGCATGAAGAACTGCGCCGTCAGGTGGCGCGATTCGTCGCCGCCGAGATCGAGCCGCATGCGCTGGCCTGGGACGAGGCCGGCAGCACGCCGCGCGAGCTGCTGCGCAAGATGGGCGCGCTCGGCTGGCTCGGGCTGATGCATCCGGCCGAGCATGGTGGCGGCGGCGCCGACATGCTGACCAACGTGGTGTGGCAGGAGGCGCTGTCGCGCTCGACCAGCGGCGGCGCGGTGATCACGGTGCTGGTGCACACCGACATGGCG
>JBKCUM010000056.1:0-7172 GCA_046318395.1 Rubrivivax sp. | reverse complement strand
TTCAGCCGCCCGCTGCGCAGGCCGGGCATCGCGTGGTGCAGGCCCACCTGGGCGATGCCGCCGTGGGCCAGCGCGAGGTCGAGCGCGGCCTCGGGGTCGGAGAGCCACAGGCGCACACCCCGAGGGCGGAGATCGTGGCTGCGGTCGCCGCGGCGGAACCGCCACGGAATCTCGGCGCCGCCATCGAGGCGTATGCCGATGCACTGATGGCTGGAAAGGGCGTCGGCGGAAGGCGGAGCGCCGTGCCGGCGGAGGTAGGTGGACGACGCCACCAGCACGAGGGGCAAGCGTGCGACACGGCGTGCGACAAGGCCTGAATCTTCGAGGGTTCCGCCGCGCACGCCGATGTCGAAGCCCTCGCCGATCAGGTCGACCTTGCGGTTCTCGAGGCTCAGTTCGATGTCCAGTTGCGGGTGTTGCGCGGCGAGGGACGGCAGGCAGGGCAGCACATAGCGGCGCCCGAACCCCGGCGGCGCGGAGATGCGCACGCGGCCCCGCGGCAGGCTGGCGTCCTGCGCCATCGCGGCCACCGCCTCGTCGAGCTGCCGAAGGCCGGGGGCGACCTGCGCGAGGAAGCGTTCGCCTTCCGGCGTCAGGCGCAACTGGCGCGTCGAACGCTTGAACAGGCGCAGGCCAAGCTCGTCCTCGAGCCGCTGCACGCTCTTGCTGACGGCCGCGGGCGTGAGGTCGAGGCGGCGTGCGGCCGCACTGAACCCGCCGTTCGCCGCGGACTCGACGAAGGCAACCAGACGCTGGAGCTTGGGGGCGCTCATTTTCAAATTCAGGTTGAAGATGAATTTCCATTCTATGGCTTTCTGTCTTTTCCCGCGCGGATCAGGATGCCTGCCACCCCAACACCCGCAAGGACATCGTCATGAGCCATCGCATCCTCGTCGCCGGCGCATCCGGCACCATCGGCTCGGCCCTCGTGGCCGAACTCCTCCGCCAGGGCGCCGACGTCACGGCGCTCCGTTCGAAGCCCTCCAGCGAGGCCTCGCCCGTGCCCGTGGTGGTCGGCGACTTCGCCCGTCCGGACACGCTCGCCGAGGCGATGCGTGGTTTCGACACCCTGTTCCTTCTGCTGCCCTTGGCGCCCGACATGCTCGCGTGGGCCGCCAACGCGCTGAAGGCCGCCCGTGACGCGGGCATCCGTCACGTGGTGCGTTCCTCGGGCGCGGGCGCCGACCCGGACAGTCCGATGGCGATCGCCCGTGTGCAGGGTGAGATCGACCGTCTCGTCATGCAGAGCGGGCTGCCGTGGACGATCCTCCGGCCGACCTTCTTCATGCAGAACCACGTGAACTTCAACGCCGGGGCGATCCGCGCCGGCACGCTCTACGCCGCGCACGGCGAAGGCGCGATGGCGGTGGTCGATGTCCGCGACATCGCGGCGGCTGCGGCCGTGGTGTTGGCCGACCCGGCCCCGCACGAAGGACGCACCTACGACCTGACCGGCCCCGAGGCGCTGACGGAGGCGGAGCAGATGGCGCTCATCTCGCAGGAACTCGGTCGTCCCGTGCAGTACGTCGACGTGCCTCTGGACACCGCCCGCGATGCGATGGCGACGTCCGGCATGCCGCCCGCCGTCGTCGACTGGCTGACCAGCCTGAACGCGATCGTGCGCAACGGCTGGGGCGCAGGCATCGCCGACGGCGTGCAGACCCTGACCGGACGTCCGCCCCTGCGGTTCGCCGACTTCGTCCGCGGGCACGCCCACGTCTGGCGCTGACGCCAAGGAAGATCGCGTGCCCGCAGTGGGGTGGCCCCGGCCGGCCGGGGCACGCCTTCCGTCAGCCCGTCGGGTCCGAGCGCCCCGAAGCCACGCCCGCCGTCGGTGGGGACGAAAGGATCGGCGGCACGTCGACGTCGACGTCGATGGCCGGCGGCAGCAGCTTGTGCATCAAGGGCGTGACCACGCGGGAAAGCACCGTCGAGCTCACCAGGCCGCCGATCAGCACGATGGCGAGGGGGGCGTAGAGTGCCGATCCGCTCACGGCTGGTGCGTGCGCAGGGCCCGGCCCCCGCCGGCGCGCAGGCCTTGGTCGAGGTGTGGAAAAGCCCGACCTGCGGCTGCTGCAAGGACTGGATGACCCACCTGCAGGCCCACGGCTTTCGGGTGAAAGCCCACGACGTGGGCAACACTGCAGCCCGCACGCGCCTGAAGGTGCCCGCCCAGCTGGGCTCGTGCCACACGGCCTGGGTGGGTGGCTACGCCATCGAGGGGCACGTGCCCGCAGCCGACATCGTTCGGCTGCTGAAAGAGCGCCCCCAGGCCATCGGCCTGGCCGTGCCAGGCATGCCCATCGGCTCGCCGGGCATGGACGGGCCGGCGTATGGCAACCGCCAGGAGCCTTACGACGTGCTGCTGATTGCTCAGGATGGCAGCACGCGGGTGTTCAGCAGTTACTTCAAGGCCAAGGCGCGGGTGTGAACCGGGGGCCACGTTCGCTTCATGGTCTAAGGTGCGGGGCTGACGGTCTGGCGTGGATGGGTGGGCGGGCAGGGGGCTGCACACGTTGGGCGGGAGGGTGCGGCCGTTGCTAACGCCGATGCTTCGGGGTGTCGGCCGCAGACTGATCTGAGTCAGTCGCAGCCAGGGCCCTGAATGACCGCTTGCACGAGCACCGGTCACTGACGCTCGGCGGCTTCGACCGACTGCTTCACTCCCGATTCCGGTCGCTCATCCGTTGCCACGGTTGAGGCCTGGCGCGACCGACCGCTTTTGCTTGCAGCGACTGGCTCAGTTCGACCGAGGCCGTGTGGAAACGCGCGCACTTGAAGCTACGGCGGGCTTCCCTGACGTGACTGACGCGGGCGTCGTCAAAGGCTGACGATGCGCCGCGAGTGCAAGAAGCAAAAAGGGCTCTCGCCCTACGCCCTCATCGCCCTGATCAGCGTTTCAGTACCGAGGATCTTGATCACCCGCTTCAAGTTGTACGCCAGGACCTGCAAGCTCATCTCGGTGGCCACCCGAGGCAGCGTCTTGGTCAGGAAGTGACTGGATCCCATCCAGCCCTTGAGCGTGCCGAAGACGTGCTCGACGGTCTGACGGCGCAGCCTCATGGCTTCAGGAGCACCTTCGAGCCGTTCTTGAACGACATCCAGTATGTCTTCGTGTTCCCACCGCGAGATGCGCCGTTCCTTGCCCGTGGTACATCGCGGCTTCATGGGACATCGAGGGCAGTCTGACGACCAGTACTTGTGCTGGATCTTGCCGGCCTCTTCGGAAGTCATGCGGTGGATGGCAATGCTGCCCGCCGGGCACCGGTACTGGTCCGCCTTGTCGTCGTACACGAAGTCGCGCTTGTCGAACAGGCCGGCTGCTGCGTTGTTCGATGTCATCGGCTTGGGCACCACCGCGGCAACACCCGCACGTTCGCACCCCAGGATTTCGTAGCCCTCGTAGTACCCGCGATCTGCCAGTGCAATGAGCTCGTCTTCCGCGGTAGCTGCCTTGGCGAGCTTGGCCATGTGCGCCAGTTGATTGCGGTCATGGCCCACGTTGGTGACCTCATGGGCCACGATTAAGTGGTGCTTGGCATCGACCACGGTCTGCACGTTGTAGCCGACGATGCCCGTACCTCGGCCACTGGTGGCCATCGACCGCGCATCGGGATCGGTCAAGGAGATCTGTCCGTCTTCGGACGCCTTCATCTGTTCGCCGATCTCGTTCAATGCCTGGATCTGCTGCTTGACCTGGATGATCTTGTCCTTGAGGTGGGCGACCCGACCAGGTAGTACCGCTGCGGCGTCGCGGTCAGCGCGATCGAGTTCGACCAGGTAGCGCTTGATGCTCTCTTCCAGCTGCTCGATGCGAGCGGCAAGCTTGCGGTCGGTGAAGTTCTTGTCGCGGTTGTTGATCGCCTTGAACTTGCTGCCGTCGATGGCGACGATGCCGTCGGTGAACAGCTTCATCCGGCGACACAGCAGCACGAACTCCTTGCAGACCTTGCGGATGGCCTCGCCGTTGTCGCGGCGGAAGTCGGCGATGGTCTTGAAGTCAGGTGCCAATCGACCAGTCAGCCAGATCAGTTCGAGGTTGCGCTGCGCTTCTGTCTCCAGGCGCCGACTCGACTGCACCCGGTTGAGGTAGCCGTACACGTAGATCTTGAGCAGCGTCGCCGGGCTGTAGGCCGGGCGGCCAGTCGCTGCAGGCGCAGCGCGCTCGAAGCCCAACTTGCCCAGATCAAGTTCCTCGACGAAGACATCGATGACACGGACCGTGCTGTCCTCATGGATCCAGTCATCGAGTCGCTCGGGGAACAGAACGCTCTGCGTTCGGTCCTGGCCTTCAACGTATCGCCCCATTGATCGCTCCCGCCTCAAGTGCTGGAACTGCGACTCTGTCGGTGCGAAAGAGTTTCCACACAGCCTCGGCCGATAACAGCCGGCCGTCGGCGGGGCGTCGAACAGCCGCAACCGCTGCATGGCCGACGCCTTGGTCTTCGCGCCGTAGTTGACTCGCCCTCCCGCCTGGTTCATCTGCCCGCGGTGTCAACGGGCCCCCGGACATGATTGGGGGCGAACCAGGGCGCGGTACTGGCGATACTCGGTCAATGCGTCTGCGCCACCTGTTCAATCCCTTGCTGCCGGCTGCGCTGGTGTTGCCTGTGTTTCTGGCGTGTGCCCAGTCACCTTCTTCGGGCAGCTGCGACTACCAGCCTGTGAGCTTGGCCGCAGACGGGGCTGTGTTTAGTGGGCGCGTGGGTGAGGTGCAGATTCGCTTGCACACCGAGCGCACCGATCAGTTGGTCGATTCGTTCCCAGACAGCTCCCTGCACATCAGCAGCGCCCGGGGTGCCCGTTGCCAGGCCGAAGGCGGTGTGTGGCACCGCCGCGGTGTGTGGGTGGCCAGCGATGGCCGCACGGTGGCGGCCATCGAGTCGAGCGGTTCGGGCGCCGTGTTGGTGTTCTTCTCGGTCGAAGACTGCCAGCGTGTGGGGCAGATCGATGTGTCGGGCAGCCGCTGGCGGATTGTCGGACGGCATGTTGAGACCACGCCAGCCCTGGGCGCCGAACGCACGCCTAGGCGGCGACAACTCGGCACCGATTGCCGCCCATAACCCGCATGCTGAGCGCCGTGCCGGTGCCGCCATCCTTGGCCCGCACAACAGGTCACAACGAACGTTTGGGTGGTTGCAGTCCGCAACCCCGCTGACGAGAAAGACAACCGCCCCACCACAGCAGCCAAACGGCTGGCTTTGGTGGCGCAGCCCTGGCATGCTGGGCCTGAGTTTCATGCCCGGTCGAGACGCAGATGGTCACCGTAGACAGTACGACGCTCATGATGGCCATCCAGGCGGTGGATGAGGTGATTGGCCGGCTGGTCGAGGCCACGGCCGAAGAGGACAGCGCTGATCCGAACGATCAGATCGCGCTGATGGACTACCGGCGCGCCGCCAAGCGCTTGGAAGATGCCTACGGCAAGTTGTGCGAAACGGAGCTTGACTTGCCGCCTTACGACGAACTGGTCAACCACGGCTGAGAGCCGCCCCGGTTGGCCCCCGGCCCGTCCACCGCGGCGTCTACCAATCCTCCTTCACCGACAACACCGCCTGCCTCACCGCCGCACTGCGCGCCGTCACCGCCGCCGTCAGCGTGCCGGCCACCATCACCGCCACGCACAGCGCGGCCAGGCGGCCCCAGGGCAGCACCAGGTCCATGGTCCAGTGGAAGCTTTGGGGGTTCACCACGAACACCAGCACCAGGCTGACGGCGATGCCCAGGGCCAGGCCCACCAAGGTGCCGGCCGCCATCCAGGCCGCGCCTTCGCCGGCCACCACGGCCACCACCTGGCGGCGGGTCAGGCCCAGGTGGGCCAGCAGGCCGAATTCTTTGCGCCGCGCCAGCACCTGGGCCGACAGGCTGGCTGCGATGCCCACCAGGCCGATGGCGATGGCCACGGCCTGCAGGTAGTAGGTCACCGCGAAGCTGCGGTCGAAGATGCGCAGCGAGAACACGCGCAGTTCTTGCGTGGCCGCAAATTCCAGCAGTTCTGGGCTGGGCAGCAGGGCGCGCAGGCCGGCTTGCACGGCGTGGATGTCGGCGCCGGGCTGCAGCCACAGGGCCAGATCGTTCAGCCGGGTGTCGCCGCTCAGGCGCTGGTAGTCGGCCTGGTCCATGGCGATGGCGCCGAACTGCCGTGCGTAGTCGCGCCACACGCCCCGCACGCGCACCGGCACGGCCTGGGCGCGCAACGCACCCGCCGGCAGGTTCAGCAGCGCGCCGGTCTGCACGCCGTACAGCGCCACCACGGCTTCGCTGACGAACACGCCCACCTCGCCGGGCCGGGCCGGCAACGGGTTGGCCAGCAGGGGCAGGGCTTCGGCGGGTGCACTCAATTCACGCGTCACCAAGGCCACGCTGGGTTGGCCGGGGGCCAGGCTCAGCGGCCGTGTGCGGCTGCCTTGCAGCTTCAGCACGCCGGGCACCTGGGCCGCGGCGGCGACAAAACCTTCGGGCAGAAAGACCACGTCGCCACTGCCGCCGCTGGTGGCCGTGCGCGCGTACAGGTCGGCGGGCAAGATGCTGTCCAGCCAGCTGGCCACGCCCTGGCGGAAGCTGCCCACCATCACCGTCAGCGCCACGCTCAACGCCAGGCTGGCCACCACGCCGGCCACGGCCGCGGTGGCCGTGCGCCGCTGAAAACGTGCACGCTGCACCGCCAGCAAGGCCAGGGCCCCGCGGGGTTTGCGCCGGCCCGACAACAGGGCCGCCACCGCCGCCGGCACCAGGGCCACACCGCCGAACAGCAGCAGCGCCACCGCGGCATAAGCCGCCAGCGGCAGGCCCCACAGCGGCGGCACAAAGGCCAGCGCGGCGCCCGCGGCCAGCAGCGCCAAGCCGGGCCAGGCCGGTGGTGCGCGGTGGTCCACCAGGCCCAGGCCTTTCAGCGCCTGGGCCGGTGCCAGGCGCTGCGCGGCCAGCGCCGGCCACCAGCCGCCCACCAGGGCCGACAGCAGCCCCAGCGCGCCGAACAGCAGCGCACCGCCGCCGCTCCACTGCACGGTGGGCGTGATGCCGGGGAAGTACCCACCGCCCAGGTCGCCCGACAGCAGCCGCAGTGCGGCCACGGCCAGGCCCCAGCCGCCCAGCAGGCCCAGCACACTGCCGGCCGCGCCCAGCAGGCCACATTCCCACAGCACCAGGCCGCGGCGTTCTTGCGCCGTCAG
>JBKCUM010000055.1:0-4089 GCA_046318395.1 Rubrivivax sp. | reverse complement strand
TGCCGGCAGGGCGCAGCCCGTGCCGGCCCCGTCAAGCAGCCGCCGTGGAACCGGCTACGCCGGGCCACCGGGGGCCGCCCTTGCAGGGCGCGCCGGGCCAGAGGCCCGGCTCCTCTCCAGGCGTGAATGATGTGCTGATCGTTCAGGTCGGGGTTCGGCCCCTGGGGGGAAGCGGCGCAGCCGGGTCGGGGGTCACTTCTTCTCGGGCTCGTCCTTCTTGCCCTTGTTCTCGGGGATGTAGGGGCTCCAGGGCTGGGCCTTAACCGGGCCGGGGGTCTTCCACACCACGTTGAACTGGCCGTCGGCCTTGATCTCGCCGATGAACACCGGCTTGTGCAGGTGGTGGTTCTTGGCGTCCATGGTGCTGGTGAAACCACCCGGGGCCTTGAAGGTCTGGCCGGCCATGGCGGCGATGACCTTGTCGGTGTCGGTGCTCTTGGCCTTGGTGACGGCCTGCGCCCACATCATGAAGCCGATGTAGCTGGCTTCCATCGGGTCGTTGGTCAGCGGCTTGTCCTTGTGGCCGGCGATGCCCTTGGCCTTGGCGTAAGCGCTCCACTTCTTCACGAACTCGGTGTTGGCCGGGCTCTTGATGGACATGAAGTAGTTCCAGGCGGCCAGGTGGCCCACCAGCGGCTTGGTGTCCACACCGCGCAGCTCTTCCTCCCCCACCGAGAAGGCCACCACCGGCACGTCCTTGGCCTTCAGGCCCTGGTTGCCCAGTTCCTTGTAGAAGGGCACGTTGGAGTCGCCGTTGATGGTGGAGACCACGGCGGTCTTCTTGCCTTCAGCCGCGAACTTCTTGATTTTGGCGATGATGCTTTGGTAGTCCGAATGGCCGAAGGGGGTGTACTCCTCCATGATGTCGGCCTCGGCCACGCCCTTGCTCTTCAGGAAAGAGCGCAGGATCTTGTTCGTGGTGCGCGGGTACACGTAGTCGGTGCCCAGCAGCACAAAACGCTTGGCGCTGCCGCCGTCCTTGCTCATCAGGTATTCCACGGCGGGAATGGCCTGCTGGTTGGGGGCCGCGCCGGTGTAGAACACGTTCTTGCTGAGCTCTTCACCTTCGTACTGCACGGGGTAGAACAGCAGGCCGTTCAGCTCTTCCACCACGGGCAGCACGCTCTTGCGGCTGACGCTGGTCCAGCAGCCGAAGATGGCGGCGACCTTGTCCTTGCTGATCAGCTGGCGGGTCTTTTCGGCGAACAGCGGCCAGTTCGAGGCCGGGTCGACGACCACGGGTTCCAGCTTCTTGCCCAGCAGGCCGCCCTTGGCGTTGATCTCGTCGATGGCCATCAGGATGGTGTCCTTGAGCACCGTTTCCGAGATGGCCATGGTGCCGCTGAGCGAGTGCAGCACACCGACCTTGATGGTTTCTTGGGCCTGGGCGGTGGACATGCCAAAGGCCGTCAGTGCAGCCAGGGCCATGGATTGCAGCGTGAAGCCGCGGCGGGTTTGGTTCGACGACATGGTGTGTTCCCCTCCTGGTGGGACCGTTGAGACTGGAACGAAGCTTAGGCAGGGGGTCTCGGCCGGCCAATACGACACATGTCGTATGGCGGTGCCGCCGGGTACGGCGGGTCTGGCACGGCCAAGGCATCACCACGCCGGCGGCCCCGGCGGTAGAGTGCGGCCATGAACACCGCCACTTCTGCCGCACACCCGGCTCCCCCCGCCGCACGTTTCGCCCACCTGCCGCGCGAACGCCTGCCGGCGCTGCTGCGCGCCATGCCCAAGGCCGAGCTGCACATCCACATCGAAGGCTCGCTGGAGCCCCAGCTGATCTTCGCGCTGGCCCAGCGCAACGGCGTGGCCCTGGCCTACCCCAGCGTGGAAGCGCTGCGCGCGGCCTACGCCTTCAGCGACCTGCAAAGCTTTCTGGACATCTACTACGCCGGCGCCAGCGTGTTGTTGAAGGAAGCCGACTTCTTCGACATGGCCTGGGCCTACTTCCAGCGCGCCGCCGCCGACCACGTGGTGCACGCCGAACTCTTTTTCGACCCGCAGACCCACACCGAGCGGGGCGTGCCCATGGGCACGGTGATCGCCGGCCTGAAGCGTGCCTGCGACCGCGCCCAGGCCGAGTTGGGCGTCAGCAGCGCGCTGATCCTGTGCTTCTTGCGCCACCTCAGCGAAGAAGCCGCACTGGAAACGCTGGAACAGGCCTTGCCTTACCGCGAACACCTGGTTGGGGTGGGCCTGGACAGCAGCGAACGCGGCCACCCGCCCGAGAAGTTCGCCCGTGTGTTTGAAAAAGCCCGCGCCCTGGGCCTGCGCGCCGTGGCGCACGCCGGTGAAGAAGGCCCGCCGGCCTACATCGAGAGCGCGCTGGACGTGTTGCAGGTGGAACGCATCGACCACGGCGTGCGCTGCACCGACAGCCCGGCCCTGGTGCAGCGCCTGGCCGCTCGCCGCATGCCGCTGACGGTGTGCCCGCTGTCCAACCTGAAGCTGTGTGTTTTCAGCACCCTGGCCCAGCACAACCTGAAGGCCCTGCTGGACGCCGGCCTGTGCGCCACCGTGAACAGCGACGACCCGGCTTACTTCGGCGGCTACATCAACCAGAACTTCGTCGAAACCTTCGAAGCCCTGCCGGCGCTGACCGCCGACGACGCCTACACGCTGGCGGCCAACAGCTTCGAGGCCAGCTTCGTGCCGCTGGCGCAGAAGGCGGCCTGGATGGCGCAGCTGGACGCGGTGTTCGCGGCGGCCTGAGGCGGTCCGGACTGCGGCAGCAGTCTGGCCCTGAATGTGAGGGGGAGGCGCCGGTGTTCCGGTGCGTGGTCTACTTCGTTGCCGAAAGGCCAAGAACCAAGACGCAGGGAGCGCCAATTGGGCTACAACGAAGCCGAAACCCGGTATGAGCTGATCGATCCCATCTTGCGGGAGAAGGGCTACCGCCAATGGCGGGTCAGGCTGGAAACGCCTGCGCCCGTGGAGCCCACTGGCCACAAAGGGCGGCGCCGTGCCGGCAACGGGCGCACCGACTACCTGCTGTGTGTGCAAGTGGGCGACATGCCCAAGCCACTGCCGGTGGGCGTCATTGAAGCCAAGGCCGAGCATGAAGACCCGCTCAAAGGCATGGAGCAAGGCCGCCGGTACGCCGAATGCGAGCGGTTTGCGGTGCGCTATGTGTTCGCCACCAATGGGCACCGTTATGGCGAATTCGACATGGGCACTCAGATGCCCGCTGCCTTGCGGCCCTTGGTGGAGTTCCCCAGCCACGGCGCCTTGACCCAACGTTATGCCCAGGACATTGGCGTGGACATCACCGCCCCTGGCGCGGCGATGCTGTTCATGGCCGATCCCGCGGCCTTCAACAAGCCGCGTTACTACCAGGATGCGGCCATCCGCGCCGCGTTCGAGAAGGTGTTGCAGTGCCGGCAACGGGCCGAACCTGCGCGTGTGCTGCTGTCGCTGGCCACAGGCGCTGGCAAAACGGTGATCGCCGCCAACTTGTTGTGGCGGCTGCACGAGGCAGGGCAACTGGTGAAACCTGCGCTGTTCTTGTGCGACCGCGATGAACTGCGTGAACAGGCCTGGGAGAAACTGAGCAAGGCTTTTCCCAAAGGCAGTGTGCGGCTGGTGGGCGAGGCGCGCGGCCAGAACACCGCGCAGAACGCCAAGGTGCACATCGCCACCTACCAAACGCTGGGGCTGGACGGCCCAGAACAAGACCAGGCCAGTTTCCTGACCCGGCATTACGCAGAGAACGCCTTTTCGGTCATCGTCATCGACGAATGCCACCGTTCAGCCTGGGGGCGCTGGTCGGCCGTGCTGCGGCGCAACCCCGCGGCTGTGCACATCGGGCTCACGGCCACACCGCGGCAGCTGCGCGAGTCCAAGCGCCAGACGCCTGTGGATGCCGAAACCACGGCCAACAACCTGGCCTACTTCGGCGAACCGATGTACGAGTACAGCTTGATCCAGGCGCAGGAAGACGGCTACCTGGCCGCCTGTGAAATCGTGCGGCTCAAGCCCTCGGTGGACTGGAAGACCTTCACCCGTGAAGAGGTGCTGGCCGCCAAGGCCGTGGACGCCAGAACCGGTTTGCCCGTGCGGCCCGAGGACCTGCGGCCGCAGTACGAA
>JBKCUM010000054.1:0-14837 GCA_046318395.1 Rubrivivax sp. | reverse complement strand
GCCAAGCCGCGTACCGCCATGGCGTCCAGCATCTGTTGGCGCAAGGGGGTCATGTCCATCTCCTTCAGGCCGGGGAACATTCCCCAGGCTGAAGGCTTGACCTCACCGACGCTTCGCGCAAGTGCTCGGCTGCACAGACGCCATGCAAAACGCGGTGACCAACGGTGTGCGCCGGTCACCGCGTCAGCGGTTTAGTTCAACAAGTTGTAGGGAGACGGACGCTGCCGCCTACCATCGATGCGTGTGCCCTAACTCGGCCAAGACCAAGGCGCTCATGCGCTTGATTCATACGGGAAATTCTCCCGGTCAGCTGGTCATTCATCCAGCACCATAAATCCGACAAAAGCGGCGCACCGTGACAAGTCCTCCAGGGCCTGGCGCCGCGATGGCGGCCATGATGCCAGCGCCGTGCGCCCAACTGAACCGGCACAGGACCGAAGCGAACAGAAACCGCTTGTGCTCAACGCCTAAGCGGCGCTAAAGTGATATCACTTTGATGCCAACTTGGAGACCCCAATGAGCACCCCCGCGAGCCCCAACAACAAGCCCGCCCTGCAAGAGAAGCGCGCCTGGTCGGCCGACGGCTACCTGATGATCGTGGTCGGTTTGGCGCTGCTGGGCCTGGCCGTCGTCAGCCTGCGCGGCGGCGCCCCGCTGGTGGCCATCCCGGCGCTGATCCTGGGGATCATTGCCCTGGCCGGCCTGTACATGCTGCACCCCAACCAGGCGGCCGTGCTCACCCTGTTCGGCGCCTACACCGGCAGCGACCGCAACGCCGGCCTGCGCTGGGCCAACCCGCTGGCCATCAAGAAGAAGATTTCCTTGCGCGACCGCAACCTGAACGCCCCGGTGCTGAAGGTGAACGACCAGCGCGGCAACCCCATAGAGATCAGCGCCGTGGTGGTTTGGCGGGTGCGCGATTCGGCGCAGGCCATGTTCCAGGTGGACGACTACGAGGCCTACGTGCGCGTGCAGGCCGAAGCCGCCATTCGCCACCTGGCCACCTGCTACGCCTACGACGAGGGCGAGGACATCGATGCCGGCGCCATCACCCTGCGTGGCGGCCAAGAGGCCGTGGCCGAGGCCCTGAAGCAAGAACTGCAAGCCCGCTTTGGCGACGCCGGCGTGGACGTGCTCGACGCCAAGATCAGCCACCTGGCCTACGCGCCGGAAATCGCCCAAGTGATGCTGCGCCGCCAGCAGGCCGAGGCCATCATCAGCGCGCGAGCCAAGATCGTGCACGGCGCGGTGAGCATGGTGGAAGCCGCGCTGAAGGGCCTGAGCGAGCGCGAGATCGTCACCCTGGACGACGAGCGCAAGGCCGCCATGGTGAGCAACCTGCTGGTGGTGCTGTGTTCCGACCGCGAAACGCAGCCGGTGGTGAACACGGGCACGCTTTACACCTGACTCGGCCATGGCTCGCGTGTTTCACCTGTGCTGGCTGCTGTTGGTGGTGGCCGTGTTGGGGCTGGCACCCTACCTGCCCGAGGCCGTGGGCGACCCGGGCAAAACCATGGGGCGGGACGCCTTCGTCTTGTTCACGCTGGCCATGGGCGTGCTGGTGCCGCTGCTGTGCACACACGCTGTGCGCTGGATTGCGACGCGCTGGCCCGGCGCCATCAGCCTGCCCAACAAGGCGCATTGGTGGGCGCCCGAGCGGCGCGCTGCGTCCACCAGCTGGCTGACGCACCACATGCACGGCCTGGGCTTGCAAATGGTGCTGCTGGAAGCTGGTCTGTTTTACGCCGCGCTGCAAGCGGGCCAGCCCACCTGGCCCCAGCCCAGTCCGGTGGTATGGGGCGCGGGGGGGGTGCTGCTGGGCGCATGGTTCGGCCTTTGGATTTGGCAGGTTTACCGCCGCTTTCCGGCGCCAAGCGCCGCGTCAACGGGCGCTGCGCGCCGGCCTGGCCGCCCTGTGTGCGGCCCGCGTCGCGACTGAGCACCCATGGCCAGCCCCGACAGAAAAGCCTTTGCGCTGCGCGTGGACCCGGCACTGTGGGCCGAGGTCGAGCGCTTGGCCGCGCAAGAGCTGCGCAGCGCCAACGCGCAGGCCGAGGTGCTGCTGCGCGAGGCCCTGGCCAAGCGGGGCATCAAGCTCGGACCACCGAAAGCCCGCCCTGCAGCCCCCGTCACCGACCCGGAGGCACCATGAGCGCGCTGCCCCGCCGCCGGCTTCTTCAAGCCGCCGCTTTGATGCTCTGCCTGCCCCGCCCCGCAGAGGCCGCCGCCCTGATCAGGGACGCTGTTCGCCGCCTGCTGGCCGAGCGCCTGCGCCACGAGGGTGTGGGCTTGGCCGTGGCCCGCTTCGACGGCGCTGCGATCGACCTGGCCGCCGCAGGCCCGACCGGCCTGGCCGGAGAGGCTATCGACGTGGCCCGCCACCGCTTCGAGATCGGCTCCATCACCAAGACCTTGGTGGGCGTGCTCTTGGCCGATGCCGTGTGGCGCCGCGAGCTGGCGCTCGAGCAAACCGTCGAGTCGCTGTTGCCCGATGGTTAGCGCCTGCGCGACAGCGCCAGCGAGCCCATTCCCCTGGTGGACTTCGCCACCCACCGCAGCGGGCTGCCGCGTCTGCCCTGCAACCTCGAGCCCACGGCTGCGCCCTGTCCGGCCGACCCCTACGCCGTCTACGACGACGCCGCGCTGATGGCCGTCGTGCGGCAGTTCAAGACCACCCGGGCCCGCGACGCGCAGTAGGGCTACAGCAACTTCGGCTTCGGCCTGCTGGCCTGGCTGATCGCGCGCAGGCCCTCGCTCAGCTGCCCGAGCTGTTCAGAACGCCTGTTCCAGCCCCTGGGGCTGACAGGCATGGTGAGGGCCGCGCCATGGGCCGCTGGTCAAGACAACGCCGAGGGCCACAACCCAGCCGGCCAGCCGGTGCCGGCCTGGCACTTCTTGGCGCTGGGTGGCGCTGGCGCGCTACGGCCAAGCAGCGCTGAGCGGCTTCGAGCATCCGCTGTGCGCGGCCTTTGACATGGCCTTGCAGGTGCGCAGTGACTTGGGCCCAGCGCCCGGCGCACGCGTGGGCCCGGGGCTGGATGTTGGTGCCCGAGCTGAAGCTGGCCACGCACGACGGCGGCACCTACGGCTTTTCGTCGTCGCTGGGGTTGAACCTGGGCGAGCAGCGCGGCGCGCTGGTCTTGGCCAACGCCGCGGTGATGGTCAACGACCTGGCTCGCCACCTGCTGAACCCCAGCCAGCCCTTGCGCAACGTGGCTGCTGAGAAACAGCGCAGGTCGCCGCCCAGCAGCAGCCGGCATGGGCGGTGGCGCCCGAGGCCCTGGCCCCGCTGGCCGCTGTTTATGTGCTGAACCCGCGCTTCAAGCTCACGGTCCGCGTCCAGGGCGGTGAGCTGTTCGCACAGGCCACAGGCCAGGGCGAGTTCGCGCTGTTCGCCAAGTCGCCCCGCTTGTTCTCTGCGCGGGTCATGTCGCTGGAGATCGAGTTCGACGGGGCGGAAGGCGCCGCCACGGCGCTGGTGTTGCGCCAGGGTGGGCAGGTGCTGCGCTTCACCAGAGAGTAGCGCCGATCAGCGGCAGGGCGCCAGCACCGGCCGACCAAGGCAGGCTTGGTTGCGCCAGCGAAACGTTGTGCCAGCGGCGGTGGCCGAATCGGCGCTGAAGACCGGCGAAGAACCGGCTCAGCGTTTGGCTTCGGCGGCAAGCTGCACTTCAAACGCCTTCTGGATGCTGAAGGTGATGGTGCCCATCAACACCCCGCCGCCCACCAGCAGGCCGGCGATGGCACCCAGCACCGGGCCCCAGGCCGTGGCCACGGGTTCGGGGTGGTCGGGGTTGTGGCGTTGGGCCCATTTCTCGTCGGGCGTCAGGCCATAAAGGATGCCGCAGAACATGGCTTGCGAGATCATCAGCCCCAGCACCGGCACCAGCCACCAGGCCAAGCGATCGTCCTGTCCCAGTTCCAGCATGCGCAGGACGCCGACCAGTCCCAGGCCGCTGACCGGCGCGTGCAGCCAGCCCAGTTTGTCGCCAAAGCCGTGCAGGTAGAAGCGGTGCAGGCCCAGGGTGCCGCCCAGCAGTGCCAGCCAGGTGGCCAGGGTTTTGCTGCGGTAATGCGTGTTCGGTGAGGTCATGGCGTGCGGGCCTCAGTCTTGTGGCGCATCGCTGTCGCCGGTGCCCAGGGCGCGCTGCATCAGCACCACGTCCAGCCAGCGGTTGAACTTCCAGCCCGAGGCCTTCAGCACGCCCGTGTGTTCGAAGCCCAGCGCGCGGTGCACGCCGATGGAGCCGGCATTGGCCGAGTCGCCGATGACGGCCAGCATCTGCCGCGCGCCCAGGGCCTGGCAGCGGGCGATCAACTCGCTCAGCAGCAGGCGGCCCAGGCCTTGGCCCTGGGCTTGGGGTGCCAGGTAGATGGAGTCTTCCAGGCAAAAACGGTAGGCGCGGCGCGGGCGGAAGTGGTTGGCGTAGGCGTAACCCAGCACCTGGCCACCTTGTTCGGCCACCAGCCAGGGCAGGCCCTTGCCCAGCACGTCGGCACGGCGTTTGGCCATCTCGGCCTCGTCCGGCGATTCCAGCTCGAAAGTGCCGGTGCCGTGTTGCACATGGTGGCTGTAGATGGCGGTGATGGCCGGCAGGTCGGCGTCGGTGCTGGGGCGGATGAGCGTGGGACGGGTGGTCATGTGCAAAAGGTCGTTGGCGTAGCGCCTGCGTCTGAGTTTATAATGCGCGGTTCCCGGCTCGGGCCTTCAGTGGAGAAGGCGTATCTAACGGCAGCCGGGCTTTGAAGTCGTGAGTCTCAGATGTGTGGCCGGAAGTGTCCCCGGTAAATCCCATCCGTCGCCCACCCTTCGCACCACACTAGGAATTTGAGATGGTCGTCATCCGTCTGGCCCGTGGCGGCGCCAAGAAGCGCCCCTTCTACAACATCGTCGTTGCCGATTCGCGCGAGCGTCGCGACGGTCGCTTCATCGAGCGCGTGGGTTTCTACAACCCCATGGCCTCGGGCGCCGAGCAGCCCCTGCGCGTGGCCCTGGACCGCGTGACCCACTGGGTCGGCGTCGGCGCCCAGCTGTCGCCCACCGTGGAGCGTCTGGTCACCAGCGCCAAGAAGGCGGCCTGAGGCCTTTTTCAGGGTGAACGTTCCCTCGTCTCGCCCTGCGCCGGCTCTGGATGAGCCGGCATTTCCCGAGGACGCCGTCGAAGTCGGTCGCGTTCTCGGCGCCTGGGGTGTCAAAGGTGGCCTGAAGGTCAAACCCTTCTCCGCCGACCCCCAGGCCCTGTTCTCCACCAAACGCTGGTTCCTACAGCCGTCCGAGGCCAAGCCCGGGCAGCAGGTGCCGCGTTTGTTGCGCGTGGTGCAAGCCCGCGACCAAGGCGACGCCGTCGTCGCCACGGTGCAGGAAGTCGACGACCGCGACGTCGCCCAGGCCCTGGCCGGGGCCCGCGTGTTCGTGGCCCGCACCAGCTTCCCCACCCCCGACGAAGACGAGTTCTACTGGGTCGACCTCATCGGCCTGAACGTCGTCAACCGCGACGCCCAGCCGCTGGGCGAGGTGGTGGGGTTGATCGAAACCGGCCCGCACTGCGTGCTGCGCATCCAGCCCACGGCCGTCGCCGGTGTGAACCCGCCCGAGGTGCTGGTGCCTTTCGTCGGTGTGTACGTCGACAAGGTTGACATCGCCGGCAAGCTCATCCACGTCGACTGGTCGCTGGACGACTGACACGCCCGGCGCCCGCGCCACCCGCTGGCCGCTGCGCCCGCCACCATGCGTTTCGACGTCATCACGCTGTTCCCTGAGCTGTTCCAGCCCCTGCTGGAAAACGGCATCACGCGCCGTGCCTACACGCCCGAGTGCGTCGACGTGCGCCTGTGGCAGCTGCGCGACTTCGCCGACAACGCCTACCGCCGCGTCGACGACCGGCCCTTCGGTGGCGGCCCGGGCATGGTGATGCTGGCCGAACCGCTGGGCAAGG
Organism: Rubrivivax sp.; assembly: GCA_046318395.1. Taxonomy (GTDB): domain Bacteria; phylum Pseudomonadota; class Gammaproteobacteria; order Burkholderiales; family Burkholderiaceae_C; genus Rubrivivax. The sequence goes on along the minus strand of JBKCUM010000054.1, from coordinate 8,901 downwards.
CGCTGGCCGCGGTGCGTGCCGCGCGTGGCGAGGCGCGGCCCACGGAAGCCACCCCGGCGGTGGTGCACTTCACGCCCACCGGCCGGCGCCTGGATCAGGCCTTGGTCCAAAGCTTGGCTGAGGGCCCCGGTGCGGTGCTGCTGTGCGGCCGCTACGAAGGCATCGACCAGCGTTTTCTGGACGCCCATGTCACGCACGAGGTGAGCCTGGGCGACTTTGTGCTGTCCGGCGGTGAGCTGCCGGCCATGGCCCTGCTGGACGCCGTGGCCCGCCTGCAGGCCGGTGTGCTGAGTGCGCCCAGCCACCAGCAAGACAGCTTCAGCGACGGCCTGCTGGAAGGCCCCAGCTACAGCCGCCCCGAAGTGCTGGACATCGGCGGTGAACCGCAGGCCGTGCCGCCGGTGCTGCTGTCGGGCCACCACGCGCAGATCGCGCGCTGGAAGCGTGAGCAGTCCTTGGCGTTGACGGCCCGTCGGCGGCCGGATCTGATCACGGCTGCACGCGCTGCAGGCCGCTTGAGCAAAGCCGACGAGCGCTTTTTGGCCCAGCTCGGGCTATAATCAAAGGCTTTTCGATCCTCTGCCGGCCTCAACCGGCGCCCACAAGAGGTTCAGGTGGTGTGTTGCCAACGGGCTGAAACCCGTGGCGTGCTGCTTGGGCTGGGTGCCACCTCCGATCAACAGGGCCAGAGCAAGATCGACGTACGGAGAGACCTTGAACCTCATCGCCACCCTCGAGCAAGAAGAAATCGCTCGCCTGAACAAGACCATCCCGGCTTTCGCCCCTGGCGACACCGTGATCGTCAGCGTCAACGTCGTCGAAGGCACCCGCAAGCGCGTGCAGGCCTACGAAGGCGTGGTCATCGCCAAGCGCAACCGCGGCCTGAACAGCAGCTTCATCGTGCGCAAGATCTCCAACGGCGAAGGCGTGGAGCGCACGTTCCAGCTGTACAGCCCGCTGATCAGCAACATCGAAGTCAAGCGCCGCGGTGACGTGCGCCGTGCCAAGCTGTACTTCCTGCGTCAGCGCAGCGGCAAGTCGGCACGCATCAAGGAAAAGCTGGCCTGATGCCCCACGCTGGCGACAGGGCGCGTGCACCGCGCATCCTGAACCCGCACAGCGTTCCGGTCGTCGGTCACGACGGCCACCTGAAGCCGGTCCCTGCGGACCGGCTTTTTGCATGGGGGCTGCGCGAACGCTTCCAGCAGGCGGCCGGCTGGCAGCCGCCCCTGCCCGGCGATGGCGGCTTGTTCGGCGAACGCCCACCGGCCGCCGCCTCCGTGCTGGTGCCCCTGGTGCAGCGCGAACAAGGCCTGCAAGTGCTGCTGACGCAGCGCACCGCGCACCTGCGCGACCATGCCGGGCAGATCAGCTTTCCGGGCGGCCGTGCCGAGCCCGAAGACGCCGACGCCGTGGCCACGGCCGTGCGCGAGGCCGAAGAAGAGGTGGGCCTGCAACGCCAGCAGCTGGACGTGCTGGGCTGCCTGCCGCCCTACACCACGGTGACGCACTTCGTGGTCACGCCCGTGGTGGCCCTGGTGCAGCCGCCCGTGCAATGGCAGGTGGACAGCTTCGAGGTGGCGCAAGCCTTTGAAGTGCCGCTGGCCTACCTGATGAACCCGGCCCACCACCAGCGCCACCTGTTCGAGCACGAAGGTGGTCAGCGCCAGTTCTTGTCCATGCCCTACGGCGAGTTCTTCATCTGGGGCGCCACGGCGGCCATGCTGCGCAACCTGTACCACTTCCTCTCGGAATGACGGTACTGCCCCGGGGCTGGGGCCAGCGCACCCCCGGCTATCATGCGCAGCGATGAGTTTCTTCGCTGTCTTCTTTGCGCTGCTGATTGAACAGTTCAAGCCGCTGCCGCGCGACAACTGGGTGCACCACATGCTGGTGTCCTGGGTGGGCTGGACCAGCCGAAATTTCGACGCCGGCAAGGCGCACCACACCGTGGTGGTCTGGGCCGTGGCCGTGGGCCTGCCGGCGCTGTTGGTGGCCGTGGTCTACACCGCCATCGGCCACTTCAGCAGCGTGTTGGCCTTGGCCTTTGACGTGCTGCTGCTGTACCTGACGCTGGGCTTCCGTCAGTTCAGCCATTTCTTCACCGACATCCGCGACGCGCTGGAGCGCGGCGACGAAACCTTGGCCCGCCAAAAGCTGGCCGAATGGCGCCACCTGGACGCCAGCGAACTGCCCCGCACCGAACTGCTGCGCCACGTGATCGAACACGCCCTGCTGGCCGCGCACCGCCATGTGTTTGGCGTGTTCTTCTGGTTCGTGGTGCTGTCGGCCGTGGGCCTGGGGCCCATGGGTGCGGTGCTGTACCGCATGGCGGAGTTCGCCAGCCGCTACTGGAGCTACCGCCACCGCAGCCTGGAAACGCCGGTCAACGACGGCTTGGCCGAGTTGGCGCAGCGCTGGTTCAGGCTGATCGACCACATCCCCGCCCGCCTGACGGCTTTCGGCTTTGCCGTGGTGGGCAATTTCGAAGAAGCTGTGGGCAGCTGGCGGCGTGACGCCGGCCTGTGGCAGCACGCCAACGAGGGCATCATCCTGGCCGCCGCGGCTGGTGCCGTCGGTGTGCAACTGGGTGGCAGCGCCGCGCCGGGCGTGACGCCCGACCGCAGCAAAACCTTCGTGGCCGGTGCCGACGCTGAAGCCGTCGGTGCCGAAGGCAGCACCGCTGGCGTACCGCCCCAGCTGGGCCACCTGCAAAGCGTGGTGGGCTTGGTGTGGCGTTCGGTGGTGTTGTGGTTGCTGCTGGTGGCACTGCTGACCCTGGCCAACGTTCTGGGGTGAGCCCGCGCGTGGGGCGCCGGCAGGCGCCTCACGGCTGGCGAACGACGGTCGGCGTCTCGCGCCGCCAGGCTGGGGCAAGCCGCTGGCCTGTTCACCACCGCTTGCTGGACAGCTCCTCGAACAGTTCCCCGTAGATGCGGTAGCGGGTGGTGGCGATCTCGCCGCGCGCCAGGGCGTCGCGCACGCCGCAGCTGGGCTCGTGGCGGTGCGTGCAGTTGTGGAAACGGCACTGCCCCAGGTGGGCCGCGAAGTCGGGCATCAGCGTGGCCAAGGCCGTGGGTTCCACCTGGCGAAGGCCGAACTCCTGGAAGCCCGGTGAATCCAGCAGCGCGCCGCGTTCAGCGTCGCCGTGCACACCGTTCAGCCAGTACCAGGTGGTGCTGGTGGTGGTGTGGCGGCCGCTGTTCAGCGCGTGGCTGATCTCGCCCACCTGCGCCGCGGCTTCGGGCAGCAGCAGGTTGATCAGTGTGCTCTTGCCCATGCCGCTGGGGCCCAGCACCAGGGTGGTCTTGCCGGCCAGCAGCGGGCCCAGCACGGCGCGTGCGGCCTCGGGCGCGGTCTTCAGCGCCATCTCCACCACCTGCACACCCATCTTGACGTAAGGCGCCAGGCGTTCGCGCGCCAGGGCGGCGGCCGGCAGGTCGGTTTTGTTCAGGCCTATGCACACCGGGATGCCGGCTTGTTCGGCGGCGATCAGCGCCCGCGTCAGCTGCGATTCGCTGAACATCGGCTCGCCGGCCACCAGCACCAAGATGAGGTCGAGGTTGGCCGCAAAACTCTTGGTGCGCCACTCGTCCTGGCGGAACAGCAGGTTGCGGCGTTCAACCAGGCTCTCGATCACGCCTTCGTCGCCCGCCACCTGCCAGCGCACGCGGTCGCCCACCACCAATTCGCTCTTCTTGCCACGCACGTGGCAGCGCAGGCGTGTGCCGTCGGCGGTTTCCACCACCACGTGGCGGCCGTGGGCGGCGACGACCAGGCCCGGTTGCAGGCCGGTGGGCAGGGCAGGGCTCAAGCCAGCAGCGCGTCGACCTTGGCGGCGCAGATGAAGTCGTTGATGGAGATGCCGTTCACCGAGTGCGTGTTGAAGCGCACGGTGCAGTGGCCGTAGCTCAGCTGCAGGTCGGGGTGGTGGTCCTCGGCGTTGGCGATCCAGGCCAGCGCATTGACGAACGCCAGGGTGCGGTGGAAGTCCGCGAAGCGGTAGGTCTTCTCAATGGCGCCGTCCTTCAGCACCCAGCCCTGCACCTGTCCCAGGTGTTGGTGGACCACGGAGTCTGCCATCGGCGGGTGGCCCTCCAGGGGCTGGCAATGGCGTTGGGCAAGTTCTGCAGACATGGGTTCAGGCGGTGGTGGCGTGGGTGGCCGCGCGGGGCGCGGGCAGGGCGGCCAAGCGTTCGCTGGCCGGGGGGTGGGAATAGTAGAAGCGCACGTACAGCGGGTCGGGCGTCAGCGTGGACGCATTGTCTTCGTGCAGTTTCAGCAGCGCGCTGGCCAAGGCGCTGCCGTCGGCCTGGGCGCAGGCGTAGGCGTCGGCCTGGAACTCGTGCTTGCGCGAGGACAGCGCCATCAGAGGTGCGGTGAAGAAGGTGAACGGCGGCAGCGCCAGCATGAACAGCAGCAGGGCCAGCGCATCGTTGGGCGCGCTCAGCGAGGGCGACACACCCAGTCCCGCATAGAAGCTGACCTGGTTGGCGAGCCAGCCCAACAAGGCCAAGCCGGCCAGGCTGAAGGCGAAGATGCCGACCATGCGCGTCAGCACATGCTTGTGCTTGAAGTGGCCCAGTTCGTGGGCCAGCACGGCTTCCACTTCGGCGGGCGTCAGGCGCTGCAGCAGGGTGTCGAAGAACACCACGCGCTTGGCCGCACCCAGGCCGGTGAAGTAGGCGTTGGCGTGGGCGGAACGGCGGCTGCCGTCCATCACGAACAGGCCTTTGGCGGCGAAGCCACAACGCTGCATCAGGGCCTGCACCCGCGCCTTCAAGGTGGCGTCTTCCAGCGGTGTGAACTTGTTGAACAGCGGGGCGATCACCGTCGGGTACAGCACCAGCAACACCAGGTTGAATGCCACCCAGGCGCACCAGGCCCACAGCCACCACAGGCCGCCGCTGCTGCCCATGATCCACAGGATCAACGCCGCCAGCGGCAGGCCGATGACCGCGCCGACCAGGGCACCCTTGGCCATGTCGGCCAGCCACATGCCCAGCGTCATGCGGTTGAAGCCGAAGCGCTGCTCCAGGCGGAAGGTGCTGTACCAGTCCAGCGGCAGTTCGAGCAGGCTGCCGATCAGCGTGAAGCCCGCGAGCAGCGCCAGCTGGTAGGGCAGTGCGCCCCAGGCCGGGTGCACGGTGTGCAGCAGCCACTGGTTCAAGGTGTCCAGGCCGCCCAGCAGCGTCCAGGCCAGCAACAAGGCGCTGCTGAAGGCGGTGCTCAGCAGGCCCAGCCGGCCTTTGGCCAGCGTGTAGTCGGCAGCCTTTTGGTGGGCTTCCAGGGTGACGGTGCCGGCGAAGGCCGCGGGCACGGCGTGGCGGTGTTGGGCCACATGGCGCATCTGGCGCGTGGCCAGCCAGAACTTGACGGCCAGCGAGGCCAACAAAGCGGCCGCAAAGGCCAGGGTGAACGTGGAAGCTTGCATGGGTGCGCAGTGTAGGCTTGCGCGAAAATCACCGTTTGTTCACCGGCCGCACCCCATGACCTCCACCCCTGCACAGCCCCACCTCGCACCCAGCGAAAACAACCTGATCTGGATCGACCTGGAGATGACGGGCCTGTTCCCCGACACCGACCGCATCATCGAAGTGGCCGTGGTCGTGACCGACCCGATGCTGCAGGTGCGCGTGGAAGGCCCGGTCTTCGCCGTGCACCAGACCGACGAGACCCTGGACAAGATGGATGCCTGGAACAAGGGCACACACGGCAAGAGCGGCCTGATCGACCGCGTGAAAGCCAGCACGGTTGACGAAGCCGCGGCCGAGGCCGCGGTCATCCATTTCTTGAAGCAGTACGTGCCCAAGGGCAAGAGCCCCATGTGCGGCAACAGCATCTGCCAGGACCGCCGTTTCCTGGCCCGCACCATGCCGGGCCTGGAAGCCTTCTTCCACTACCGCAACCTGGACGTCAGCACGCTGAAGGAACTGGCCAAGCGCTGGAAGCCTTCAGCGCTGGAAGGCTTCAAGAAGGCCCAGGCCCACACGGCGCTGGCCGACATCCACGAGTCCATCGACGAACTGCTGCACTACCGCACGACGTTCCTGAACGTTTGACGTCTGCGCGCACGCCAAGCCGCCAGCAGGGCCCGCGTTTCGTCGTCGGGCACGGCCGGCAGCTTGCGGTACTCGCTGCAGTCGGACTTGCGCGTCAGCAGGCGGTGGTTGATGAGCTCGCGGCGCAGCGTGACGTGGTCGCCGAAGGCGTTGGCGGCCTTCAGGATGTTGTTCACGTCTTTCTCGGTGTACAGCCGGCGGCCGTCGAACAGCGTCCACAGCACCCACATGGCCAGGCGCTGCACGCTGAACTTGGTGGGCCAGCGCACCAGGCGGCCCCGGGTGTCGAATTGCTGCAAGGCCTTGCGCGCGTTCTCGCTGAGCGCCAGCGGCGGTGGGCGGTCTTCGGCCGCCAGCGGAGCGTCGGCCAAGGGGCGGTGCGCCGCGCGCCAAGCCTGCAGGTTGCGGTGACCGGCCGCGCGGGCGATCAGGTTCAGCATCTCCACATGCCCGGGCGGCGGTTCGCCGGCGGTGTGCCGGGCCTGCCACTGCTGCGCAAGCTGGCGCGCGAAGGCCGAGAGGTCGGGGGCCACAAAAGGTTCTGCTTCACGGGACATGGTGTCTCCTGGGTGGAGCATGCACACGGCCTGGGTGCCCGTGGACCACGGGCGCTGGGGACCGCCGGCTTGCCAGCAGGCCGGTGCATGCCCGCTGGAGAGCACGGTACCGGTGAAAACTGCGGCGCAGGAGAGGGCAGGTTTAGCTCGCGGTGGTGGCCGCGCGGCGGTGCCTGGGTGAACTGCCGACCAGATGGCGGAGTGTAGAACGAAAATCCTGCGGGAAAACCCGAAAACGGCTATACTCCGGCGCTGTTGTTGACGAGCCCTTGAACAGGCTGGCAGCGCAGGGCACCTCGCCACGGCTTTTCAGAAGAAGCCCAGCGGACCGCCCCCCGCACTGACCACCTGCTGACACTGCCCCGGCGAGTCCGGTGCGCTGCAGAACCCCTTCGGGCTGCTTGGCAGCTTTCGATCATCCCCTTCGACCTTCGTCGGTCCGCATCTCAGGCGGTCCGCATCTCTCGGTCGGCGGCGATGCCGTCGCCCCTTGATGGATGCGACTACACCTGTGACGGTGCAGCCCCTGCGCAACATGGCGCGGGGCGAAGCCGTGATTTGCGAAAGAAGACGATGAGTTTCGAAACCCTGGGCCTGCACGAGTCGCTGGTCCGCGCCCTGAGCGACGCCGGTTACACCCAACCCACCGAAGTCCAGGCCCGCGCCATTCCGCCGGCCATGACCGGTGCCGACCTGATGGTCTCCAGCAGCACCGGCAGCGGCAAGACCGCCAGCTTCGTGCTGCCCGCGCTGACCAAGGTGCTGGCCGCCCGCGCCGACACCACCCAGCGCCGCGAACGTGGCGTGACCTACGGCCCGCGCGTGCTGGTGCTGGCCCCCACGCGTGAACTGGTCATGCAAGTGGCCAAGGCCGTGTCCGACTACGGCCGCCACATCGGTGGCCTGCGTGTGGCCACCGTCGTGGGCGGTGTGCCTTACGGCGCCCAGCTGAAGGCCCTGCGTGGCCCTCTGGACGTGCTGATCGCCACCCCTGGTCGCCTGATGGACCACATGTCCACCGGCAAGGCCGTGCTGGAACACGTGGAGATGCTGGTGCTGGACGAAGCCGACCGCATGCTGGACATGGGCTTCATCGAAGACATTCACCACATCGCCTCGGCCACGCCGCCGCAGCGCCAGACCGTGATGTACAGCGCCACCTTCGGCGGCCACGTGGGTCGTCTGGCGCAAGAACTGCTGCGCGACCCGCAGCGTGTGGACGTGGCCTCGCACACCGAGAGCCATGCCGACATCGAACAGCGCCTGCACTGGGCCGACGACCTGCAGCACAAGAACGCGCTGCTGGACCACATCCTGACCGAGCGCAGCGTCGACCAGGCCGTCATCTTCACCAGCACCCAGCGCGACGCCGATTGGCTGGCCGACCGCCTGGCCGACATGGGCCACGCCGTGGCCTCGCTGCACGGTGGCATGCCGCAAGGCCGCCGCACGCGCGTGCTGCAAGGCCTGCGCAGCAAGCAGCTGCGCGTGCTGGTGGCCACCGACGTGGCCGCCCGTGGCATCGACGTGCCGACCATCAGCCACGTCATCAACTACGGTCTGCCGATGAAGGCTGAAGACTACGTGCACCGCATCGGCCGCACGGGCCGTGCTGGCCGCTCGGGTCTGGCCGTGACGCTGGCCGAGCGCCGCGACGCCGGCATGATCCAGCGCATCCAGCGCTTCACCACGCAGCGCATCCCCGCCGCCACCATCGAAGGCCTGGAACCCAAGCGCCCGCCGATGGAAGTGAACAAGCCGGCCTACGGCGCGCACAAGGCTTTCGGCGCCCCGCGCGGCAACGGTGGCCCTGGTGGCTTCGGTGCCCCGCGTGGCAACGGCGGCCCCGGTGGTTTCGGCGGCAAGCCGGCCTTCGGCAAGCCGGGTTTTGCCAAGACCGCAGCGCGTGGTTTCGCCCCGCGTCCTGACGGTGGTGCACCCTTCAAGCCGGCCGGCAAGAAGTTCGCCAAGCCCGAAGGTGGTTTTGCCGGTGGCCCGCGCGCCCCGCGTGGCCCGCGTTCGGATTTCTGAGCCGATGCGCCCAGCCGGCCCCGCGGGCCGGCACCATGAAAAAAGCCCCTTGCGCAGTCCGTGTCAATACTCTGACGCCGATCTGAAGCCCTGAACACAATGCCCTGCAGTGAAAGCTGCAGGGCATTGTTCATATGGGCTACGTGCAAGGACACAGTCGAGACCAAGGCGGCCTGTTTCCGGTGTCGCTGGACGAGTTGATCGGGCCGGAGCATGTGTGCCGCGTGATCGCGGCGTTCGTGGCGCGGCTG
>JBKCUM010000053.1:0-6053 GCA_046318395.1 Rubrivivax sp. | reverse complement strand
TCACCGCCTCGGGCTTTGCACTGCGTGTGGTGGGTGGCAATGTGCGCGCCGCGCGCCTGGTGGGCCTGCCCACGGGCCGCCTGCTGGTGCTGGCCTGCGCGCTGGGCGGCGCTTGCGCGGGCCTGGCCGGGGCCATCGAGGTGGCGGCCGTGCACACCTCGGCCAACGCTTCGGTCATCGCCGGCCTGGGCTACACCGGCAGCCTGGTCAGTTTTGTGGCACGCCACAACCCCTGGGCCATACCGCCCGTGGCCTTGTTGTTCGGTGGATTTGCCGCAGCCGGCAGCCTGCTGCAGCGCCGCCTGGGCCTGCCCGACGCTTCGGTGCTGGTGCTGCAGGGTTTTGCCTTTGTCGCCATCTTGGCGGCCGAAGCGCTGCGCGGCCGACTGTTCAGCCTGAGCCTGCCGGTGCGCAACAAACCGCGCCTGGTGGCCAGCGCCCCAACCGGAGCCGCCTGATGGACGCCAACGCCTGGTTCGACCTGCTGCTGGCCATCGTCGGCGGTGCCGTGCGTGTGGGCACGCCGTTTTTGTTCGTCAGCCTGGGTGAGTGCCTGACGGAAAAGTCTGGCCGCATCAACCTGGGCCTGGAAGGCGTGCTGGTGTTCAGCGCCATGGCCGGTTTTGGTGGCGCCTACCTCACGGGTTCGGCCTGGTTGGGTGTGTTGGCCGCGGGCTGCAGCGGGGCGGTGCTGGCCTGCTTGCACGGCCTGCTGTGTTCGCTGCCGCGTGTGTCGGACATCGCCACCGGCATCGCGCTGATGCTGCTGGGCGCCGGCCTGGCCTTCTACCTGGGCAAGGCGCTGATCCAACCGCAGGCACCACAGATCCCGGCGCTGGCGCTCGGCGCCTGGAGCGCCTCACCCAAGGTGCAGAACGCCTTGGCCATCAACGCGCTGTTCCCCATAGGCTTGGCCCTGGCCGCCTTGTCGGCCTGGGGCCTGGCCAACACCCGCTGGGGCCTGGTGGTGCGCATGGCCGGGGATTCCAGCGACGCCGCACGGGCCCTGGGGTATTCGGTCAACGGCGTGCGCATCGCCGCCACCACGGCCGGCGGTTTCATCGCCGGCCTGGGCGGGGCTTCGCTGAGCCTGCACTACCCGGGCAGCTGGAACGAAGGCTTGTCCAGTGGCCAGGGCTTGATTGCCGTGGCGCTGGTGATCTTCGCGCGTTGGCGCCCCTGGCACTGCCTGGGCGCAGCGCTGCTGTTCGGCGGGGCCGGCGCCGTGGGCCCGGCCTTGCAGAGCGTGGGCGTCAGCGGCGGCACGCATTTGTTCAACGCCATGCCCTATGCGCTGACCCTGCTGATCCTGGTGTGGTCGTGTTCGCCGCAGCGCGCCATCCAGGGCGCGCCCCAGGAACTGGGCGTGTCGCGCTGAAACCTGCACACACCCACCCACCTGGTTTGCACCCTGACCGCCGGAGCCCCCATGCCCACCATCCGCTCAGTGCCCTATGCCTGGCCTTACGACGGCCAGTTCTCGCCCAACAACACCGCCCTGGTCATCATCGACATGCAGACCGACTTCTGCGGCGTGGGTGGTTATGTGGACAAGATGGGCTACGACCTGAGCCTGACCCGCGCGCCCATCGAACCGCTGCAGCGCCTGCTGGCCGAAGCACGCCGCGTGGGCCTGCACGTCATACACACGCGTGAAGGCCACCGGCCCGACCTGGCCGACCTGCCGGCCAACAAACGTTGGCGCTCGCAGCAGATCGGCGCGGGCATTGGTGATGCCGGCCCCTGTGGCCGCATCCTGGTGCGCGGTGAACCGGGCTGGGACATCATCCCCGAGCTCTACCCCGTGGCCGGTGAACCCATCATCGACAAGCCCGGCAAGGGCAGCTTCTGCGCCACCGACCTGGAACTGCTGCTGAACCTGCGCGGCATCCGCAACCTCATCCTCACTGGCATCACCACCGACGTGTGTGTGCACACCACCATGCGTGAAGCCAACGACCGCGGCTTCGAGTGTGTGCTGCTCAGCGACTGCACCGGCGCCACCGACCGCGGCAACCACGAGGCCGCGCTGAAGATGATCCAGATGCAGGGCGGCGTGTTCGGCGCCGTGTCCGATTCAGCCGCCGTGCTGGACCAGTGGGCCGCTTGGCCCACCGCCTGAAGCGCGCTTCTCAGCGCACGCCGCCCAAGCCCCCCCCCCCCCCCACCCCCGCCCCACACAGCCCGCCAGGCGCCCCCGCCATGAAGCCCCGTTCTCCCACCCGCCGCCGCCTGCTGCAGGCCAGTGTCGCCATGCCCGCTCTGATGGGGCTGACGCGCCAAGCGAGTGCCGCCGACGACAAGATCCTCATCGGCTACTGGCCCATCGCTTCGGGCCTGCCGCTGTACGTGGCCTTGGAGCGGGGTTTCTTCAAGGAAGCCGGTCTGCAGGTGGAAGGCGCCAAGTTCGCCAGTGCCCAGCAGGTGGCCGAAGCCATGATCGCCGGCCGCATCCAAGGCAGTGCCAACGGCACGGCCAGTGCGGCTTTGGCCTTGGCCGAGATCACCAGCCCCAACCTGTTCAAGATCATCTGCAGCAACCCCAGCAACCGCAAGCTGGTGCTGGACCAGATCGTGGTGCCCAAGGACTCGCCCATCAAGGCCATCGCCGAGCTGGCCGGCAAAAAGGTGGCCTCGGGCCCCGGCATCCAGAACGTGACACTGGCCAAGATCATTCTCGAAAAGAACGGCATCACCAACCCGCAGGTCATCGAGCTGCCCATCGGCCAGCACGTGCCGGCCCTGGCCGCGGGGCAGGTGGACGCGGTCTACACGCTGGAGCCCACCGGCACGGCCGGTCGCCTGAAGGGCCTGACGCGGGTGCTGGAGCCTGGCGTCATCTCGAAGTACGTGCTGGGCGACCCCGACGCGCCCTGGTTCGGTGGATCGGCCAGCGTCACCACGGCCTTCCTGAAAGAAAAGCCTGAACTGGCGCGCCGCTACATCGCGGCCTATGCCAAGGCCGTGGACTGGGTGCGCAAGAACCCCGACGAATCGCGCAAGCACCTGGACGGCTTCACCGCCATCGAAGAAACGCTGGCCAAAGAAGTGCCGCTGGCCGGCTTCACGCTGTACAACGAGTTCAAGCCCGCCGACATCGAACACTTCCAGAAGTTCTTCGACGTCTTCACCGAGCGCAAGATCTTCAGCCGCCGGCTCGACGTGAAGTCGCTGCTGTACACGGCATGAGCCGGCGGCTGCTGCCCTTGATCGGCCCGCTGCTGCTGCTGGCGCTGTGGCAGCTGGTGATCTCGGCCCAGTGGGTGAAGGCCGTGCTGCTGCCACCGCCGGCCGACACGCTGGCCCACCTGGTGGGCGTGTTCGCCAACGGCGCCATCCTGCCCGACCTGTGGGCCACGGTGTTCCGCACGCTGGCCAGCTTTGGCATCGCCGTGGCCATAGGCGTGCCGCTGGGCGTGGTGCTGGGCGCCAGCGAAGGCGCCTACCGCAGCGTGGAGTTCGTCATCGACTTCTTCCGCTCCACGCCCAGCTCGGCGCTGATCCCGCTGTTCCTGCTGGTCTTCGGCATCACCGACATCAACAAGATCGCCATCGCCAGTTTTGGCGCCCTGCTGATCGTGCTGTTCAACAGCGCCTACGGGGTGATGAACGCCAAGAAGACGCGCGTGATGGCCGCACAGATCATGGGCGTGAGCCGCTGGCACGTGTTCAAGGACGTGATGCTGATGGAAAGCCTGCCGCAGACCTTCGTGGGCCTGCGCAGCGCGGTCAGCATGGCCCTGGTCATCGTCATCGTGGCCGAGATGTTCATCGGCAGTGAACTGGGCCTGGGCCACCGCATCATCGACGCGCAGCAGGTCTTCAACGTGAAAGAGATGTACTGCTCCATCCTCGTCACCGGCGCCCTGGGCTACCTGCTGAACCTGGCCTTTCTGCTGACCGAGAAACGGCTGATCCACTGGAGTGGCAAAGCATGAGCGCCGTGTTGTCCCCTGTGACCGACGTGACGGCCGCTGCAGCCACCCCGGTGCGCAGCGTCACCGACCTGCCGGCCGTGCCGCAAACGCACGTCACCGTGCGTGGCCTGTGCAAAGCCTTTGGTGGTGTGCCGCTGTACACCGACTTCAACCTCGACCTGCCACGCGGCAAGATCGTCTCCATCTTCGGCCCCAACGGCTGCGGCAAGAGCACGCTGATGAACATGGTCGCCGGCCTGGTGCCGGTGGATGCTGGCGAGGTGTTGTTCGACGGCAAGACGCTGCGCGAAACGCAGATCGGCTACGTGTTCCAGAACTACCGCGACGCGCTGTTCCCGTGGATCAGCGCCTGGGACAACATCGCCTACCCGCTGAAACGAGCGGGCTTAAAAGCGGCCGAGGTGCGCGCGCGGGTCGAGGCCATGGTGGCGCTGTTCGAGATCCGCTTCGACCTGAAACGCTACCCGTACGAGCTGTCGGGCGGGCAGATGCAGACGGTGTGCATCATGCGCAGCCTGGTCACGCAGCCCGAGGTGTTGTTCCTGGACGAGCCCTTCAGCGCGCTGGACTTCGAGATGACGCTGTTCATCCGCGCCAAGCTGCAGGAAGCCCACCTGGCCACGGGCACGACCATGGTCATCGTCAGCCACGACCTGGAAGACGCCGTGTTCCTGGCCGACCAGGTGCTGCTGCTGACACGCCGGCCCACGCGCATCGCCGAACTCGTGCCCTTCGACCTGCCGCGCCCACGCCAGCCCGAGGACACGGCCCACCCCGAGTTCGTGCGTGTGAAGGCGCACACGCTGGAGGTGTTCCGCCGGGAGATGAATGCATGACCACTGCCACACCGCAGGTGTCTGATCTCCGGCGGGCCGAGCGCCGGGCCGCTCCCAAGCCGGCACGCATCCCCTCGGGGGATCGTCCGACGGTCCCGTCGGACGAGGGGCTGACATGACCCGAGCCCTGCACCTGGAAACCTACGCGCTGACCAAGCGCTTTGGTGCCTTCACCGCGCTGGACCAGGTCTCGCTGACGGTGCGGCCTGGCACGGTGCACGCGCTGCTGGGTGAAAACGGTGCCGGCAAGAGCACCTTCGTGAAGTGCGTGGTGGGCTACCACCGGCCCGACGACGGCGCCGTGCTGGTGGACCAACGCGAACAGGCCATCACCAGCCCCACGGTGGCGCGCGACCTGGGCATTGGCATGGTCTACCAGCACTTCACCGTGGTGCCGGGCATGAACGTGGCCGAGAACCTGCTGCTGGCGCGTGGCCACCTGCCGGGCGTGCTGCCCTGGCGGCGGCTGCGTGCCGAGCTGGAAGCTTTCCTGGACACCGCGCCTTTCCGCCTGCCGCTGGACGCCACGCCGCTGGACCTGTCGGCCGGTGAAAAGCAGAAGCTGGAGATCCTGAAGCAGCTGTTCCTGCAGCCGCGTTTGTTGATCCTGGACGAACCCACCTCGGTGCTGACGCCGCAGGAGGCCGACGAGGTGCTGGGCGCCCTGCGCGACCGCGCGCACGCGGGCGACTGTTCCATCATCCTCATCACGCACAAGTTCCGCGAGGTCAGTGCGCATGCCGACGACGTGAGCGTGCTGCGCAGCGGCCAGCTGGCAGAAACCGGCGCCGTGGCCGACACCACGCCCCAGCGCCTGGCCCAGGCCATGGTGGGCGCCGGCAAGTCCCTGGCCGCACCGCTGGCGCGCGCCGAACAGGCGCCGGGTGCGGTGCAACTGGACATCCAGGACCTGCAGGTCATGGGCGACCGCGGCGAGCCCGCCGTGCAAGGCTTCAGCCTGCAGGTGCGCGCGGGCGAGATCGTCGGCGTGGCCGGGGTGTCCGGCAACGGCCAGCGTGAACTGATGCAGGCGCTGACCGGTCTGCGCGCCCGCGCCGGTGGCCAGGTGCGGGTGGCCGGCCAACCTTGGCGCGCCACCCGCACGCAGAACCGCCGGCTGAAGGTGCGCGCCCTGCCCGAAGAGCCACTGCAGAACGCCTGTGTGGGTGAACTCAGCGTGGCGCAGAACATGGCGCTGCGCCAGTTCGACGAAGCGCCTTTTGCGCTGCCCGCGGCCACCGGCGGCTGGGTGCGCTGGGGCCGGCTGCGCCAGCGTGCG
>JBKCUM010000052.1:0-12780 GCA_046318395.1 Rubrivivax sp. | reverse complement strand
ATGACCAAAAAAGCACTCATCACCGGCGTCACCGGCCAAGACGGCGCCTACCTGTCGGAACTGCTGCTGGACAAGGGCTATGAAGTGCACGGCATCAAGCGCCGCGCCAGCCTGTTCAACACCGACCGCGTGGACCACCTGTACCAGGACCCGCACGAGAAGAACCCGCGCTTCAAGCTGCACTACGGCGACCTGACCGACAGCACCAACCTGATCCGCATCGTGCAGGAAGTGCAGCCCGACGAGGTCTACAACCTGGGCGCCATGAGCCACGTGGCGGTGAGCTTCGAACAACCCGAGTACACCGCCGACGCCGACGGCATCGGCACGCTGCGCCTGCTGGAGGCCATCCGCATCCTGGGCCTGGAAAAGAAGACCCGCTTCTACCAGGCCAGCACCAGCGAGCTCTACGGCCTGGTGCAAGAAATCCCCCAGAAGGAAACCACGCCCTTCTACCCGCGCAGCCCCTACGCGGTGGCCAAGATGTACGCCTACTGGATCACGGTGAACTACCGCGAGGCCTACGGCATGTACGCCTGCAACGGCATCTTGTTCAACCACGAGAGCCCGCTGCGCGGCGAGACCTTCGTCACCCGCAAGATCACGCGCGCCATCGCCCGCATTGCGCTGGGCCTGCAGGACTGCCTGTACCTGGGCAACCTCAGCGCGCTGCGCGACTGGGGCCATGCCCGCGACTACGTGGAAATGCAGTGGCTGATGCTGCAGCAAGACCACGCCGAAGACTTCGTCATCGCCACCGGCGTGCAGTACAGCGTGCGGCAGTTCGTCGAGTTCGCCGCGGCGGAACTGGGCATCACCCTGGCCTTCAGCGGTGAAGGCGAAGCCGAGATCGGCACCGTGGCGGCCGTCAGCGGCGACAAGGCCAAGTGCAAGGTCGGCGACGTGATCGTGCGCGTGGACCCGCGCTACTTCCGCCCCACCGAAGTGGAAACCCTGCTGGGCGACCCGAGCAAGGCCAAGGCCAAACTGGGCTGGGTGCCCAAGACCACGCTGCAAGAACTGGTCACGGAGATGGTGCAAGCCGACTACACGGCCGCCCGCCGCGACAGCCTGGTGAAGATGGCCGGCTTCCAGGCCTACGACTACAACGAGTGAAGGCCATGGACGCCCAAGCCCGCATCTACGTGGCCGGCCACCGGGGCCTGGTGGGCAGCGCCCTGGTGCGCCGCCTGCAGGCCGCCGGGCACACCCGGCTGCTGACGCGCACCCACGCCGAACTCGACCTCACCGACGCCGCGGCCACGCAAGCCTTCTTCCAGGCGGAGAAGCCCACGCACGTGTTCCTGGCCGCGGCCAAAGTGGGCGGCATCGTGGCCAACAACACCTACCCGGCCGAGTTCATCCGCGACAACCTGGCCATCCAGACCCACGTCATCCACGCCGCCTGGCAGGCTGGCGTGCAGCGCCTGCTGTTCTTGGGCAGCAGCTGCATCTACCCCAAGCTCGCGCCGCAGCCCATGCGCGAGCGCGATCTGCTGACGGGCCCGCTGGAGCCCACCAACCGGCCCTACGCACTGGCCAAGATCGCCGGCATCGAGATGTGCTGGAGCTACAACCGCCAGTACGGCACCCGCTACCTGGCGGCCATGCCCACCAACCTGTACGGGCCGGGCGACAACTACCACCCGACCAACAGCCACGTCATCCCGGCGCTGATCCGCAAGTTCCACGAAGCCAAGCTGGCCGGCGCGCCCACGGTGACGGTGTGGGGCACGGGCACGCCGCGGCGCGAGTTCCTGTACAGCGACGACATGGCCGACGCCTGCGTGTACCTGATGGGCCTGCCCGACGACCGCTTCCAGGCGCTGCTGGGCAGCGACGAAAGCCAGAGCGGCCGCTTCGAGCCGCCGCTGGTGAACGTGGGCGTGGGCGAAGACGTGACGATCGCCGACCTGGCGGCCACGGTGGCGCGCGTGGTGGGCTACAGCGGCGGCATCGTGTACGACACCAGCAAACCCGACGGCACGCCGCGCAAGCTGATGGACGTGGGCCTGCTGGCCAGCGCCGGTTGGCGGGCCAGCACACGGCTGGAAGACGGGTTGAAGGTGGCTTACGCGGAGTTTGTGGCGCAAGTCGCGTGAACGCACAGGGGCGGTGCAGGGCCGGTTGACGAATCGCACCAGCGCTTGGTCCCACGACTCCCTGGGAAGCGAACTTAACCCTTGTCCTCGTTGTTTCGGCATGCGACAGACAAAGCGCAACCCGTTACATCGCCAAGCTAAGCAAATCCTGAACACAGCCGACAACCGGAATAGCCGGGTAAAGGGGGCCGATCTCTTCTGATCGAACCTGCAACCACACCCGGAACGGGGGACGGTGGTGGTAGTGTTTCAGAAGGTTTTGCTTAGGTGTGCATGCGCAGCACTGATCTCAGCGCAGTTCGCATGCGGAGGAGGTGGTGACAGCCCCACCACAGCGGCCAATGCTCCGGCTGCAACCGACACCACCACACCCGCCAGCAGCCCAGCCAGCGCCGCGCCGACCAGCGACGAAACCACAGCGCAGGCCGCCGCCGAAGCCGCCGCCGCTGAAGCCGCCAAGGCCGCCGCCGCCACGGTGGCGGCAGAAGCCGCGGCGGGTGCCGCGCAGCAAACTGAGCCGCAGGTTGCCATCCAAGCCAGCGCGGCGGCCCCGCTGGAGAACCAAGGCAAGCTGGTCATCCGCGCAAGGGGCACACCGGCGGGCGGCGTAGCGCCACAGCTGCAGGTGCGCCTGAATGGCACGGTACTGGCCGAACTCAGCATCGGCAGCACGTCGTTTGCCGACCATGTGGTCGCTGCGCCGGGCCTGAAGGCAGGGGCTGCCGTGGACCTGGTCTACAGCAACGACGCCAACGTGGGCGGCGTCGACCGCAACCTCTTCATCGCCTATGTGGCGGGCAACGGTACCGTCTTGCTGCCCAATGCCACCGGCACCACCTACGACCGCGGCGCCGGTACCTTGGCGCTGGACGGCGTGGACTTGATTCCCGCGCAAGGGGCCATGTACTGGGGCGGCGCCCTGCGTTTCGTGTGGCCCGCGGAAGCCACCCAAGACACCGCCGCGCGCGTCGCCCAACTGCGCGCTTTCCGCCTGCTTCAACAAGCCAGCTTCGGACCGGACACGGCCAGCCTGGACCGCGTGGCCAACATCGGTGCGGCCGCTTGGTTGAACGAACAGATCGCCCTGCCCCACCAGCCCGACTTCGTGAACCACATAGAAGCCAAGTTTGCGCTCGGCGACAGCTACCGGCCCAAAGGCGCGAACTACACCACCAACTGGTTGCCGCAGAAGTTTTGGGCCACCGTGTTGAACAGCCCTGACCAGTTGCGTAAGCGGGTCGCCTTTGCCCTGCAGCAGATCTGGGTGGTGTCGCTGGCCGATTCCAACCAGTACTTCCAGGCCCGCGCTTACGCCAACTACCTGGACACGCTGAACCAACACGCCTTCGGCAACTACCGTCAGCTGATGGAAGCCGTGGCGCTGAGCCCGTCCATGGGCATTTACCTGTCCCACATGCGCAACCGGCCCCAAGACGCCGCCAGCGGACGCATGCCCGACGAGAACTTCGCCCGTGAACTGATGCAGCTGTTCAGCATCGGCCTGGTGGAGCTGAACCTGGACGGCACGCCGAAGCTGGACGCCAACGGCAAACCGCAAGAGACCTACACGAACGCCGACGTGATGGCCCTGGCCAAGGTGTTCACGGGCTTCAGTTGGGCCTTGCCGGATGCGCAGCTCACAGCCAACAACTTCCGCTGGACCACGCCCGACCTCACCAAAGCCGCCACAGACCAACGCCTGGACCTGTTACCGATGAAGGCTTACCCTGGGCAGCACAGCACGGTGGAGAAGAAGCTGTTCAGCGGCAAGGCCTGGGCCACCACCCTGCCCGCCGGCAACAGCGCCCAAGCCGACCTGAAGGCGGCACTGGACACGCTGTTCAACCACCCCAACGTGGGGCCCTTCATCGGCCGGCAGCTCATCCAACGCCTGGTCAGCAGCCACCCCAGCCCGGCCTACGTGGCGCGCGTGGCGGCGGTGTTCAACAACAACGGCCAGGGCGTGCGTGGCGACATGGCCGCCGTCGTGAAGGCCATCCTGCTGGACAGCGAAGCCCGCAACGACAGCAACGCGGCAACCACCAAACTGCGAGAGCCCGTCTTGCGTGTGGCGCATTGGATGCGCGCCTTGGGCGCGCAGTCGGTCACCGGTGAATTCACCATGGCCTGGGAACTGGACACCTCGGGCCAGCGCGCGCTGAATTCGCCCTCGGTGTTCAACCACTACCGGCCGGGCTACATCCCACCCGGCACGGCCATGGCCACGCAGCGGGCGACCACACCAGAGTTCCAGATCGCCAACGAAAGCACCGTGGCCGCCTGGGTGAACAGCGCAGAAGCCATGGCCGGCACCGGCCTGGGCTGGAACGGCACACGCAACGACGTTTTCGTGGACTACGCCGCCCTGGGGCAGCTGGTGGCCGGTGGACAGGTCGACAAACTCATCAACCACTTGGACCGCGTACTGCTGGGCGGCCGCATGAACAGCGCCCTGCGCCAGGCCATCCTGGACGCGCTGACCGGCATTCCCAGCGACGCCAACACCGCCACCAATGCCGCCCGCGCCGCCACCTTCTTGGTGCTGGCCTCGCCTGCCTACATCACCCAGCAGTGAGCCGCCGGGAACACGCCATGTCCATGAACCCTTCCCGCCGCAGCTTCATCCGCGCTGGCAGCGCCCTGGCCGCCACGCTGGGCCCCCGTTTCAGCATGCCTCTGGCTGGCCAACTGGCCGCTTTGGGCGCACTGGCTGGCAGCCAGGTGGCCAGCAGCGCCACGAGCGGCTACAAGGCCGTGGTCTGCCTGTTCATGAACGGCGGCAACGACAGCCACAACTGGCTGGTGCCGCTGGACAGCACCAACTACGCCAGCTACAAAACCGCGCGTGGTGAGCTGGCGCTGGCCAGCAGCGCGTTGAACGCCATCACCAGCAGCAGCCAAGGCAGCGGGCGCCAGTTCGGCATGCCCGCAGAAATGGCACCGCTGCGCACCTGGTACGAAAACGGCCGCGCGGCCTGGTTGGCCAATGTGGGGCCGCTGGTGCGGCCGGTCACCAAGGCCGAATTCCAGGCCGGTGTGGGCCTGCCCTCAAAACTGTTTTCGCACAACGACCAGCAGGCGACCTGGCAGTCGCTGGAGCCCGAAGGCGCGCCCTCGGGCTGGGGCGGTCGCATGGGCGACCTGCTGATGGCCGCCAACCAGAACCCCGTGGTCACCGCCATCTCCACCAACGGGAACACCGCGTTTCTGACGGGCACCAAGGTGTCCCAGTACCAGGTCAGCGCCAACGGTGTGACGCAGATGAACGCGGCGCTGCCAGGCTGGCGTGCCGGTTCCAGCGCCACGCCGGCGGCCCTGCAAGGCCTGCTGGCCAGCAGCACGACAGACACCTTGCAAGCCGAATACCTGAAGGTGGTGCAGCGCGCGCTGGCCACCAGCACCCAGCTGGCCGCGGCCGTGGCCGCCACCAGCGTGCCCGCCCTGCCCACCACCCCGGTGGCCTTGCCCAACGGCAGCACGCTGAACCTGGCCAACGACGTGCTGGCCAAACAGCTGCGCGTGGTGGCCAGCTTGGTGGCCGCAGGCCCTGGCCTGGGTATGCAGCGCCAGGTGTTCATGGTCAGCGTCGGGGGGTTCGACACCCACAGCAACCAGTTGCGCGACCAGTCGCTGCTGATGTCGCGCGTGGCGCACAGCGTGGACTGGTTCCTGAACGCGCTGCAGGCGCAGGGCCAACTGGACAACGTGGTGCTGTTCAGCGCCAGCGACTTCGGCCGCACCTTGGCCAGCAATGGCGATGGCAGCGACCACGGCTGGGGCGGGCACCACTTCGTGGCCGGCGGTAGCGTGAAGGGCCGCGAAATCCACGGCACCATGCCCGTCACCGCTCTGGGCACCGCCGACGACGTGGGCTCGGGCCGCCTGCTGCCCAGCACCAGCGTCACCGAACTGGCGGCCAGCCTGGGCCGTTGGATGGGCTTGAGCGACAGCGAACTGCTTGGCGTGCTGCCCAACCTGGGCAGCTTCAGCGCGGGACGGCTGGCGCTGTTGTAGGTCCAGCAGCTACTTCTGCGCGCGGTGCCCGGCGTTCAGCCTTGCGGCAGCCAACGCGCCAGCAAGGCTTCGTACTGCCCCAGAATCTGCGGCCAGGTCAGCCCATCGCGGAAGCGATGCAGCGCAGCCGTGCGAAGGGCCGGCAAGCGGTCAGGTTGGCCCAACACCGTGCTCAAGGCCTCGTCGAAGCCCGCGGCACTGGTGAAGTAGGCCGCGCCATCGGCCGCCACCCAACGGTTAAAGCGGTTGTCGTGGGCCAGCACCGCGTTACCAGCGCCCAGGGCTTCCACCAGCGACGGGTTGGTGCCGCCCACCTGGTGCCCGTGCACATAGGCCGCACTGTGGAAGCGCAGCGCTTGCACCACGGGCTTGTCGTAAATGGCACCGACAAAGCGCACCTCAGGCCCCGCTGCACCTTGAACAGCGCGGTGGTAGGCGTTCAGTGGGTCATAGTTGCCCAAAACCACCAAGGTCTTGCCGCGTTGCCGCATGGAAAAGCCCTGCACCACCTCCAGGATGCTGTTCTCGGGCTCGGGGCGCGCCACCACGGTGAGGTACTGGCCGGGCACCAGGCCCAGCGCCTGCACCGGGGCCACCGGCACATCGCTCAATGCATCGGCACCGTAGGCGATGGTGGTGATCTTCTGCGCCGACACACGGCTTTGCAGGTGCTTCGCGATCTCGGGGTGGTCGGCCACCAGGTGGTTGCCCAACCAGCAACCGGCCCAGTCGTTCATCCAGAACCATGCCTTGGCCACACCACCCCACTTGGCGCGCGACCATTCAATGCCGTCCATGTTGATGACGTTGGGTACGCCGCGCAGACGCAGCCAGGCACAGAACACCGCCGTGTTGTAGCCCAGGGTCAGGCACAAATCGCCGTGCCGGGCGGCATGGCGCGTGGCCAGCCAGTCGAACTGGATGGTGCCGGCCGGCCCGCCGCGCTGCACGGGGATGCGCACGCGCTCCACGCCTTGCCACTGGTCTTCAAACACCGGGCCAGCGCCGTCCTCTTGGCAGTACACGACCACGCGCCAACCCTGCTGCACCAGATACAGGGCCAAGTGCTCGGCAAAGGTCTCAAACCCGCCATGGGCTGCCGGCACACCTCGGGTGCCCAGGATGCGTAGTGTCTTCTTTGCTGCGTTCACGTTCGTTTCCATGCGGCATTCAGTTCTGCGGCCACCCGTTCGGCGTATGCCTGAACCGAAAAGTACTGCCGTTGTCTGGCCAATCCAGCGCGTCCCATCTCATCACGCATGGATGCCGACTGCACCAACCGTTTCAACGCGGTCGAAAGCGCAGAGGCATCACGCGGTGCGACCAACCAGCCTGTGACACCGTTGTCCACGATCTCCTTCAGCCCACCGTGGGCAGCCGCCACCACGGGCTTGCTGAAGGCCATGGCTTCGATGGCAACCCGTCCAAAAGGCTCGGGTTCGATCGAGGGCACCACCACCACATCCGCAGCGTCCCAAACGGCATCAACGTCGGTACGAAACGATTGGACTTCGATGCGCTCAGCACAGCCAGAGGCTGCTACGGCTTGTGCCAGTTGGGCCTCGAAATGCTCCTGCCCGGCAAAGGCTGACCCCACGATGGCCAGCCGCGCGTTGGCGACACCTTCAGCCACCATTCGCGCAAAGGCTTCCACCAGCAGAAACTGTCCCTTCCAGGCGTTGATGCGCCCGACCAAAACAAGCAAAACCTCACCGCCTTGCACACCTAAACCAAGGCGTGTCAGTTGCCTGTCGGCCGTGCTTTGGCCCTGGTCTACGCCATTCCACACCACGGCGTATCGCGGATCGGCGGCCCCGCGCTGCCCGGCAATCCACTGCCGGGTCTCGGCCGAGTTGCTGATCACCCTGGTCGACAGTGCCGACACCAGTCGGCGAAAGGCCCAGGTCAAGCCCGAAGAACCGGCCAAGATCTCCCGCACGTGCCACACATGGGGCAGTCGCAGGCTGCGGGCCACCAAGGCACCACCCAGCACCGCCACGCTGTTGGAGTAGACCAAGTCGAATCGGGTTTCTCGGTGCAGCGCCCGCAACCAACGGAGCGAACGCCAAGCTGCCTGGACAGTGCGCCAAGCCCCGCGAGGAGACAACAGACCTCGTTGAAGCTTGCAGACTTCACCAACCACCACTCGGGCCCCTGCGGCCCCCAACGCTGGCACCAGTGGCCCGGCCTCAGGCACCACCACCGTCACGGCCATGCCGGCGGGTCGCCGCAGCACAAAGTCAAGCAACGACTTGTCAGAGCCATAGAGCTCCGCTGACGAGTGCACGATCAACACCCGCACTGAGCGCGGTTCCCCGCTCATGCGTGTCCTCGACTGGGCAGTCCCAGGCCATTCAGCGCCTGTGCCACGCTGTCGACGCCAAACAATGCTTGCACCGCCTGACGTTGTTGACGCCAGGCCTCCTCGGCAGGGGCCGACAGCGCTTCGCAAACCGCACTGGCAAAGGCCTGGGCACCATCGGCCACCACCACGGTGCTTCGCGCTTCTTCCGGCAAACCTCGCAACCCCTGTGAGGTGGTGACCACCCGCGCTTGCGTCATCAACATGTCCAGCATCTTCAGTTGCACACCACTTCCGGTCATCACCGGGTTCACCAGCACCTGCGCGCCCAACAGGTGTGCGGCAGGTTCGGCCACGTTCTGGCGCAGTTCGACGGCAGGCGCGCGGGCAATGCACGCGGCCACGTGGGCTGTTGGGTTGGACCCCACCACCGTCAGCTTCGCCGCAGGGCACACGGCCAATACCAGCGGCCAAACCTGTTCGACCATGAACTCCACGCCCCTCACGTTGTTGGGGGTGGACAGGTTTCCCATGAACAGCACCTGCGCGGGCACCACTTCGCCCGCGAAGGGCACCACCGCGAGTTCGGGTAAGGGTGGCAGCCAGTGCAGGCGCTTCACGCCCTGTGTCTGCCAGAAGGCCAGATCGTCCTTGGAAATGTCGAACACCGCGCAAGCGCTATCCATCAACCGCCGTTCCAGCCGTTGAACACCGAAACACGCCAAACGCCACGCCCATCGATCACGGAACCGCACGGCCGCAGCGGCCTGCCCCCAAAGGTACTGGTGCTCCACGTTGTGCGAACGGTAAGCAAAGGGCTGGTCCAAGGCATCCGCGAGGTCTTCCACCGCAGGGCCGAACCAGGGGCCATCCAACCACATCAAGTCTGGCGCGAAGCCCATCACGGCCTCCCGCAGGCGCAAAGCCGTTTCGCCCTGAGGCACCCGGGTGGCCGCATGCCATGGCGTGTGCCAAAGACCCATCAATTGCCGAAGCGTTTTCCTCCAGCCACGTTGCATGGGGAAACCAAAACGCGCAGACACCACACGGTCCATGGCCGTCAGGTCGGCCGCACTGGGGGCAAGCGGACCCGTGGACTCGAACAAATGCACCAGCATGACCTCATGGCCCAACGCCCGGAAGGCCAAGATGCGACGCCAAACGTCGGCGCGCCCACCACGGAACGCCGGATACGGCGTGTCTGGCGCAAACACCACCAAGCGCAAAGGTGTGCCGCGCGATTGCGTGGTCACGGGCACAGCATCACCTCCGTGGCGCGCACCCCAGCCTCGATCAGTCGTTTGGAGCCTGGTGACACCGAGCAGCGTGACCGGTCGCCAGGGACTCCCTGGTGTGCGCCCGTGACATACAGCGGACCAACCACTCGCGAATCGGCCGGCACGCCAGGCCAAACCAACCGCCAATCGCCCCGCTTCACATCGTTCTCCTCCAAGACCTGCAGTTTGACGCGCTCAGGTGACAGCTTTTCGGGGTCGGCCGCGTTCACCAATGGCCGTTGTGACGCAAGCACCAGGTTGTGCCGCACCTGAACCTCCCAGGCGTCGTGAAGGTAGATGCCTTGGTTGGCCCCGACCACCAGGTTGTCGCTCACAGTGACGTGGTTGCTGTAGTTGTCCAGATAGATGCCCACAAACCAATCGTTCACGCCCAGCTTCACACTGGTGTCACCGCGCACGCCCGCCACTACGTTTCCCGTCACCCAGGCTTGGGAGCGCACGTCCTCTGCGTGGCGGCGCCAGGTGTAGATGCCAGCGCAGTCGCTCAGCAGCAGGCAACTGTCCAGCACCACGTTGCCCTTGATGCGGGCATCGCCAGCAAACCGTATGCCGTGGTAGGCAGCGCGTTGCACCAAGTTGCCCTGCACCAGCGCAGCATCGGTGCGGTGCACATTGATCGCGGCCAACGCGGGCCCAGGCGCCAAGTACAGACCCGCTTCCAAGACCTGGTTGTCCAGCACCTCAGCAAAGCGCACCTCAGCAAAGAAGATGCCGTCCATGCCGGTGTGCTGCACCAAGCTGTCCTGAACGCGAACGCGCTTCAGACCGATGAAGTTCATGCCGTGGCCCGCCGCCCAGTGCACGGTGGTACGCGCCACGCTGGCCTCGCCATCCAGGTGCACGCGCAAGGCATCGGCACCCGCGGCGAACAGTTGCACCCCTTCGAGTTTCAGACTCCCCGAACCCACCACTTGCAACAGAGGCTGATTTAGGCTGACGGACATGCGCACTGGCGGCGCCCCCGCCAGCCACAGTTGCCGCGTAGACGTGTCAAAGGCCCAAGCTGCTTGTTCGTCCAGCATCCAAGGCTTGCCGCTGAAGTAGACGCCTACCTTGGGCCTGAGCGGGTAGCGCATCGCCGGTTGAAGGCGGCCTTCGCCGTCTATCACCTGTGCCTCCTCGAGAAACCACTCCTGCGTGCGCGCGTGCAGGCGGGCGCCTTGCAAGGGGCGTTGCGGTCCGAGTTGCAGGCTCGGGGGCCCGGCAGGCCACTGGTCAGCCGTGGCAGGGGTTTGCGCCGGCAACATCAGGTAGCCGTCTTTCGGGTAGCGCGCCCGCGGCAGTGGCGCGTCGCCGCTGAAGACCTGGGTGACGCGGCCCGCGGTTTCGGCCATCCAACGCCCAGGCTCAGAACCAGCAGGCACCCAGGCCACGCTGCCGCGGGCATCCAGAACCGGTTCCTGCCCGGCGGCGCAGGTGCGCTCGGGGCCCACGTACAGCGCAGGTCCTCCCCGCCCTTCCAGTCGCAGATGCAATGGCCCGTACCGCTGACCACAGGCCAGCAACACACGGTCGCCCGCCTTCACCAGCAACGCGCGAGGCCCTTCAGCTGCTGGCGGCGGTTGACCGCCTGCCCACCCGGGTGGATGGTGGTCGGCACCCACGGCAGGGGCCAGTGCGGCAACCACCGAGGCTGCGCCACAAGTCCACCGCAGGGTGTACCGCGCCAGCAGTCGACGCCATGCCAAGGCGCGCATCAAATGGCCTGGCCCAGCCACCGCCGCACGCGGTGCTCCACGCGCAAAGCCAGATTGCCCCAGCGCCACGCCCACAGCGGCAGGCGCTTGGCGCGCACCGTGTCGCGTTCTGCAGCGCAGCGTTGGGCGGCCTGCACATGGGCGCCGGCATCGTGGAAGCGTGCCACGACGCGAGGAAAGTAGTGCAGCCGGGTCCCGGCCGAGAAGACGCGTAGGAACCAGTCGAAATCCGCGTTCCAGCGCAGGTTCGTGTCGTAGTGGCCGTGGCGTTCAAACAAGCTTCGGCGCGCGAAGGCGGCCTGGTGGCAAAGGTCTCCGAACAGCAGGCGCTGCCGCGTCAGCCAGTGGAAGCGGCGCAAGCGCTCGCCACGCTCGCCGAAGTACAGCACATCGCCCCAGGCCAGTTCGGCACGAGGCTGGGCCTGCAGCGCTTGCTTCACATCGGCCAGCACCTGGGCATCCGCAAAGGTGTCGCCTGCGTTCAGGAAGTACAGCCACTCGCCGTGGGCCAGTTGAACGGCCTTGTTCATGGCGTCGTAGATGCCCTTGTCGGGCTCTGACAGCAGCACCTGCGGCTGTTGCGCTTGCAGCCAAGCCAAGCTGCCGTCTCGGCTGGCGCCGTCCACCACCACCCACTCCACGCCTTCCACCTGCTGGGCGCGCAAAGAAGCCAAGGTGCCAGGCAAAAGAGCTTCGGCGTTGTAGCAAACGGTGATGACACTCAACCAAGGCCGCGGGTCACCACCCGCCGCCGGCGGCCGACCGGCACTCATGTCTGGCCGTCCGGCAAGGACTGGCGCTGGTACAGCCGCAGCAGTTCGGGCAAACGCGCCTGCACGCTGGCCGATTCACCGCCTGGCGACACTGCCGGCAACCCGGCGAGCAGATGTTCAACCAGTGCATCCAAATCGCTGAACAACGCCAACTGCCCTGGGGAACCGTAGGCCACCAACTCGGGCGTGCCGCCTAAGTCGAGAGCCAGACAACGCTTTCCTAGCCTTAGTGCCTCCAACGTGACCATACCGAAGGGCTCTTCCCACTGCGATGGCATTACCACCACATCAGAAGCAGCTGCCGAAGCCAAAGTCTCACTCAGTGACGTATGGCCGTGCCACTTGATGCCATTGGCTTGCGAGATCTTTGCAACCGCTGTCCGCAAGGGTCCATCGCCAAAAACGTTGACAGTCCAATTCGCTGGCAAGCGCGGCGCAAGGCGCTGCAGAAAGGCCAGGATGCCTTTGGCCGGTTCCAAACGCCCAGCCACATGCACGGTGAAACCGGCACCGGGATTCGCCTTCGGCAAGCGGGCCAACGCCTGCTCATCGCAAAAGTTGTGCACCACGGCGCTGCGTGCGAAGGCCGTTTCC
>JBKCUM010000051.1:0-7291 GCA_046318395.1 Rubrivivax sp. | reverse complement strand
AGAATGCGCCGCGGGTGGTGCAGCGCCTCGTGCGCCGCGTGCAGCCGGCGCACCAGCACCTGGATGAAGGCGTGGTCGAACAGGTGGCGCGTGGTGATGGACAGCTGGTCCATGGCCTCGGGCGTGAAGCCGATGCAGGTGGCGGCTTCGGCCACCAGGATGTCGGCGCTGTGGATGCGCAGCTCGGGGCTGGGCGCCAGGTAGGCCATCTCGCCCACCGAGGTGCCGCTGCCCAGCGTGGCCACCTTCTGGCCGTCGCGGAACACCTCCACCTGGCCGCTGGCGATGATGTGGAAGCGGTTGCCCTCTTCGCCCTTGCGGTACAGCGCGTGGCCATAGGGGTAACGCTGCCAGCGCGCGCGGTGCACCACTTCCCACAGCTCCACGTCGCCAAAACCGGCGAAGAACTCCAGGCCGCGCAGCAGGTTGAAACGTTCGGAGTCCAGCACGCCCTGCAGCTGGCCGCGCGGCACCTCGCCCTGCGTCACCAGGGCCGACAAGCCTTTGGCGAAAGCGTCCCAGCTGGGCGGCCGGTCTTCGCGCTTTTTGGACAGCGCGCCCAGGATCAACCGCTCCAGCGCCAGCGACACGCCCTCGCGCAGCCCGCGCAGCGGCGGCGGCTCGGCCGTGTAGATCTGGTTCATGATGGCCGCCTGCTGCTGCGCCTCGAAGGGCGGGCGGCCGGCCACCAGGTGGTACAGCACGGCGGCCAGCGAATAGATGTCGGCGCGGCAGTCCACGGTGTCGCCGTCCAGTTGCTCGGGCGACATGTAGGCCAGCGAACCCACGCGGTAGACCTGCGTGCGGTCGGCGCCCAGGTTGAAGACGCTGCCGAAGTCGGTGATCTTCACGTCCACCACCTGCTCACCGTCCAGCACGGCCAGCAGGTTGGCGGGCTTCACGTCGCGGTGGATCAGCCCCTGGCGGAACATGTAGTCCAGCGCCATCGCGCACTTGAAGCCGATTTCCACCACCTGGTCCAGCGGCAGCAGGGTGTCGGTGCGGCAGAAACGGCGCAGCGTGGCGCCGGGCACGTACTCCATCACCAGGTAGGGCAGGTCGGCGTCGGCCACGGCGTCCAGGATGCGCACCACGTTCGGGTGCTGCAGCCGGCCCACCAGGGCGGCTTCGGCGGCGAAGAAAGCGCGCTGGAAGTGGCCCTCGCGCGTGTCGGCCAGCACCGAGGCGCGCACACGCTTGATGGCCACCTGCTCGCGCTTGAAGTCGTCCATGCCCAGGAAGACTTCGCTGGTCGCACCTTCGCCCAGGCGTGTCAGCACCCGGTACTTGCCGATGTGGGCGGGCAGGTCGGGGTCGTTGTTGAAGGTGAGTTCTGGAGCGGCGGCCATGGGTTGCTGGGCGCGCAGGGGGCACGCCCCGCCATGGTGCGCTGGATTGCCCCCGTGCGGTGGGTGGAACTGGGGGGCAAAGCCCGGCTTGTCCGTGCGCGTGCCGAAGCGGCGGCGGCGGCCGCTGGCGCACCCGGGCGCCACACCGGCCCCACCGTAGCCCAACCGTAGAATTGGCGCCCATGATCCAAGCCAAGCAGGAACTGCTGCAGGCGCTGGCGGCGGCACTGTCCGCGCTGGCCCCGGAAAGCACCATCACCGCCGCCTTCGAGTCGCCCAAGCAGGCCGCGCACGGCGATTTCGCCATCACCGCCGCCATGGCGCTGGCCAAGGCCGCCAAGAAGAACCCGCGCGAACTGGCGCAACAACTGGTGGACCTGCTGAACCAGCAGCCCGCCGTGCAGCGCTGGGTGCAGGCGCTGGAGATCGCTGGCCCGGGTTTCATCAACCTGCGCCTGAAGGCCGCCGCCAAACAGGCCGTGGTGGCCGAGGTGCTGGCCGCCACCACGCAGTTCGGCCAACAGCCGGCCAATGGCCAGAGCGTGATGGTGGAATTTGTGTCGGCCAACCCCACGGGCCCGCTGCACCTGGGCCACGCGCGCCAGGCCGCGCTGGGCGATTCGCTGTGCAGCCTGTTCAGCACCCAGGGCTGGGCCGTCACGCGCGAGTTCTATTACAACGACGCCGGTGTGCAGATCGCCACGCTGGCCAACAGCACGCAGTGCCGCATGCAGGGCCTGAAGCCCGGCGACGCCGGCTGGCCCGAGAGCGCCTACAACGGCGACTACATCCAGGACATCGCCGACGACTTCCTCGCCCAGAAGACGGTGAAGGCCGACGACCGCGAATTCACCGCCAGCGGCGATGTGAACGACCTGGACGGCATCCGCCAGTTCGCCGTGGCCTACCTGCGCCATGAACAAGACCTGGACCTGCAGGCCTTCGGACTGAAGTTCGACAACTACTTCCTGGAAAGCAGCCTGTACAGCAGCGGCCGCGTGGACGACACCGTGGCCAAGCTGGTGGCCAGCGGCAAGACCTACGAGCACGAAGGCGCGCTGTGGCTGAAGACCACCGACTACGGTGACGACAAGGACCGCGTGATGCGCAAGTCCGACGGCAGCTACACCTACTTCCTGCCCGACGTCGCCTACCACCTGAACAAGTTCGAGCGTGGTTTCACCAAGTGCATCAACTGCCAGGGCACGGACCACCACGGCACCATCGCGCGCGTGCGCGCCGGCCTGCAGGCGGCCAATGTCGGCGTGCCGCAAGGCTTCCCCGACTACGTGCTGAACAAGATGGTGCTGGTGATGAAGGGCGGCCAGGAGGTCAAGCTCAGCAAGCGCGCCGGCAGCTACGTGACGCTGCGCGACCTGATCGACTGGACCAGCCGCGACGCGGTGCGCTTCTTCCTGATCAGCCGCAAGGCCGACACCGAGTTCACCTTCGACGTGGACCTGGCGCTGAAGGCCAACGACGAGAACCCGGTGTTCTATGTGCAGTACGCGCATGCCCGCATCTGCTCGGTGCTGGCCGCCTACGCCGCGAAGACCGGCGGCACGCCCGACCACCGCAGCGCCGACCTGTCGCTGCTGACCGCGCCGTCTGAAGCCGCGCTGATGCTGCAGCTGGCCGCCTACCCCACGATGCTGACGCGCGCCGCGGCCGAACTGGCGCCGCACGACGTGACCTTCTACCTGCGCGACCTGGCCGCGGCCTTCCACAGCTACTACGCGGCAGAACGTTTCCTGGTGGACGACGCCGCGCTGGCCGCCGCCCGCATGGCCCTGCTGGCGGCCACCGCCCAGGTGCTGCGCAACGCGCTGGCCGTGCTGGGCGTCAGCGCCCCTGAAGCCATGGGCCGCGACACCGGCCCGGACGACACCGGCCGCGACACGCCGGCCCCTGCGGAGACCGCCTGATGAACGCCACCCCCCAGCGCGCCGGCCTGTCGTCGCAACGCGGCGGCTTTGTGATGGGCCTGGTGGTGGGCCTGCTGGTCGGCCTGGCCCTGGCCCTGGGGGTGGCGCTGTACATCACCAAGGCACCGGTGCCTTTCATCAACAAGGTGCCACAGCGCACGGCCGAGCAAGACAACGCCGAGACCGAACGCAACAAGAACTGGGACCCCAACGCCCCGCTGGCCGGCAAGGGCGTGCAACGCCCGGCCACCAGCGCCTCGGGCGTGGTGGGTGGCCCGGCCGCAGCCGGCAGCGCGGCGGTGGCCACGGCCCCCGCTGCAGCCCCCGCTTCTGGCGCCAAGGCCAGCGGCAGCACGCGCGACCCGGCGGCCCTGCTCGCGGGTGCGGCGGTGCCGGCCTCGGGCGCCAAACCGGCGCTGACGTTCTTTGTGCAGGCCGGGGCCTACACCCGCGCCGAAGACGCCGAGCAGCAGCGCGCCAAGCTGGCACTCAGCGGCCTGTCGGCCAAAGTGAGTGAGCGCGAACAATCGGGCCGCACCGTGTACCGCGTGCGCCTGGGCCCCTTCGACACCCGCGAAGAAGCCGAGGGCCTGCAAACCAAGCTGACCGAGAGCAACATCGAGGCCCGTTTGGTGGCCGTCGAAAAGCAGCCCTGAACCCCGGCACGCGGCCCGCGCCACCACGGCCACCCCGGCCGTTCAGCGCAGCTTGCGGAACCAAATCGGGCGCCACCGCATCCACCGGCAGAACCCCTGCTCCCCCGAAAGGAAACCTTCTGATGAAACGCCGCGACTTTTCCCTGCAACTGGCTGGCCTGGCCGGCGTGGCCGGTGCCAGCAGCCTGGGCCTGGTGGGTACCGCCGCCGTGGCCCAGGGTGGGCCGGTGGAAGGCCAGCACTACCGCCGCCTGGGCACGCCGGTGCCGGTGGGCACGCTGGCCGCGGGCAAGAAGATCGAGGTGTTGGAGTTCTTCTGGTACGAGTGCCCGCACTGCTTCGAGTTCGACCCCACGCTGGAAGCCTGGGTGCACAAGCTGCCGGCCGACGTGGCCTTCCGCCGCGTGCCCGTGGGCTTCAGCGCCCGCCACACGGCCACGGCCAAGATGTTCTACGCGCTGGAAGCCCTGGGCGTGCAAGAGAGCCTGCACGCCAAGCTGTTCACCGCCATCCACCGCGCACGCCAGCCCATCGTGGCTGAAAGCGACATGCTGGCCTTCGTGAAGGCCAACGGCGTGGACGGCGCCAAGTTCAGCGAAGCCTTCAAGTCCTTCAGCGTGGCCACCAAGGCCAACGTGGCGAAGAACCTGACCAACAGCTACAACGTGGACGGCGTGCCCATGCTGGGCATCCACGGCCGCTTCACCACAGCGCCCAGCATGGCCGGCAGCTTCGAGCGCGCCCTGGCCGTGGCCGATTTCCTGGTGGACCGCGCACGCCGCGGTTGAAGCGCCGCAGGCCCTGACGGGGGCCTGCACAACAACACCCAGGGCCGGTCGGCGCTGTGGCAGCGCCGGCCGGCCCTGGGTGCTTTCAGCGGCGGCCCACCGCCTGCTTCGCCGATCACATCGCCGCTCACTTCGCCCAGTACACGCCGTCGATCTCGATCACCGTCGTGATGTTGCTGCCCTGCGCCTTGCCGGTGGTGCCGTAGCGGTCGGCGATGACGAACGGGTTGGTCACCTTGGTCAGGTCCAGCACGGCGGTGGGCGAGCCGCTGTTGTCGAAGGCCTTGGCGCCAAACGGGATGATGGCGCTGATGGGGATGCTGACCTGGTGCCACTGGCCGTCGTTGCGGTAGCCGTACTGGCCGGGGCTCAGCGGCAGGTACACGTCGAACAGGCTGGCGCTGCCGGCCGTGCCGGTCAGGAAGCCCACCTCCAGCGTGCCCGGGTAGGTGGTGCGGATGCTGAAGTTCAGCGTGCCACTGGCGCGGAAAGCGCTGAGGTCGTCGGCCGTGGTGGGCAGGCCCAGGGCCAGGCCCCAGCCCCAGACCTTGGGTTGCGGCGTGATCTGGATGCCATTGGGCGCGTCACCGGGCGCCGCTGCGCTGGCCAGCTGCGGGTAGGCCGCGGTGGCGCCGCTGTCCCAAGCGTTGAACACCGGGGCCTCGGCCGGGCGCACTTCGCCGGGGGTGGTGGCGTCGGCGTAGACCGTGTAGCGGTTGGCGGTGACCGGCGGGTTGCTGGCCGTGGGCGCGAAGTACAGCGCCTGGCTCAGCGTGTACTCGCCGGGCTCCCACAGGGCCTGTGGCACCTGGCCCTGGATGACCCAGCGCGCCTGGCGCGCCACGTTGAACAGGCCCCAGCGGTCGTCGCCCTGTTTCCAGGGTTCGTCAAACGCCTGGAAGACGTAGATGGTCTTGGGGCCTTCGCCCGTGGTGCGCGCTTCGCGCTGCCACTCGCGCAGGCGGTCGTAGAACATCTTCTGGTTCACCGGGTGGGCGCGGTTCAGCTCACCACCCGCGGGCGTGGCCTTCCAACCGGTTTCGCCCACCACGATGGGCAGGTCGCGCCGGCCCTGGCTGTCCAGCGCCTGGCGCACGGCGCGGTACTCGAATTTGGCGCGTGCGATGGCGGCGTCCATCATGGCCACGGCGCGGCGCTCGGCGGGCACGGCTTCTTGTTGCCAGTCCCACAGGCCGGGGTTGAAGACGGTGTCCAGCAGCGGGTAGGTGTGCATGGCCACGAAGTCGATCTGGTCCAGCACCGTGCCGTCGGCATTGGCGAAGAAGGCCCAGTTGTCGTCGGTGGTCACCGGCTGCGTGGTCAGGTCGCGCACCTGTTTGATGTAGCGCGCCATCTCGGCCGGGGCGATGGGGTTGAACGACCAGCTGACCATGGTTTCGTTGCCCACGCTCAGCGCCAGCACCTGGTCCTTGAACTCGCGCGCCAGGGCCACGCCGCGCGCGATCTCCTGCTGGTTGCCGGCCTCCTGACCACGGTTCAGGTAGAAGCCCAGCTGCACCTTGATGTCCAGCTTGCGGTCCCGGATGACCTCCAGCGTCTGCCGCGCCACCATGTCCGAGGTGTCGAACAGGCGGATCAGCCGCAGGTTGGCCTGCACCAGCAGTTCCAGGTCTTGCTGGATCATCGCGCGCGTCACGGTCTCGGTGTCGCGGTTGGCGCTGCGGAAGGGCGAGTAGTTCACCGCTTCGCGCTGCGCCAGTTCAGGGCTCAGCGCGCGCCGTTGCACACCGGTGTCGGGCACGGTGCCACCGCCGTCGCAAGCGGTCAGCAGGCCTGCGACTGTGGCGCCCAGCAAGGCGGTGCGCAGCCAGCGGTGGGCACTGCGCAGACGGCGGCCCAGGCCGCCGGTGAAGGGGTTGGAAACAAGCTGCATGGCGCTGGCCTTCAGAAGGTGTAGGTGGCGCCCAGGCCCACCCAGTTGCCGCTTTTCGCCACGCGCGAGTCGACGTTGGTGAAGGCCGAGTGCGTGGGCATGGACAGCGGCGCCTGGCCCAGCCGGCGGTAGTTCACCATGCCCGCGGTGGCGTACAGCTGCACGCTCGGGGCGGCCGTGTAGTGCGCGCCCAGCGTGGTGATGGTGGCGCTGTTGTGCTGGCCGCGGTCGCTGGGGTTGGCGGTCTTGGCTTGGCCCAGGTGCACCAGGCCGGCGCTCAGCATCACCTGTTCGTTCCAGCGGTAGCGGGCGCCGGCGTTCAGGTCCACCGAGGTGGCGGGGTAACCGGGGTTCTGCACCGTGCGGGTCTGGCCGTTGTCGGTGACGGTGACGGCACCGCCCCAGTCCACGTTGAACATGTTGTTCCACAGCGCCGGGTCACCGGGCTGGGTGATGACGGCGTAGGCGCCGCTCCAGCGGTTGCGCCGCACACCGGCCAGCAGTTCCAGCGGGCGTGTGACCTGGTAGCGCACCATCACCATGGCGATGCTCTGGCCCGAGGGGCCCAGCTTGGTGTCGTCGGCGGCGAAGGGCGTCAGCGCGGTGAAGGGGCCGTGGCCCCAGGCCTGCGGGTTGCCGTTGCGGCTGTCTTGGTAGGTAGCGTCCACCGCCAGGTCGC
>JBKCUM010000050.1:0-18796 GCA_046318395.1 Rubrivivax sp. | reverse complement strand
CAACGACCCTGCCGCCCAAGTGGCCGCCTTGCTGGCTGGCGACATCGACGGCATGCCGCGCTTTGGCGCCCTGTCGGCCCTCAAGCAGTTCCAGGCCGACAAGCGCTTCACGGTGGAGATCGGCAGCACCGCCGGCAAGGGTGTGCTGGCCATCAACAACCGCAAGGCGCCGCTGAACGACTTGCGCGTGCGCCGTGCCATCACCCACGCCATCGATCGCAAGGCCTTCATTGACGGCGCGCAGGAAGGGCTGGGCAAGCCCATCGGCAGCCACTTCGCGCCCACTGACATCGGCTACCAGGACCTGACCGGGATGTACCCGCACAACCCGGACAAGGCCCGCGCCCTGCTGAAGGAGGCCGGCATCAACGGCCCGCTAAACCTCACGCTGACGCTGCCGCCGCCGGCCTACGCCCGCAAGGGCGGCGAGATCATCGCCGCGCAGCTGGCCAAGGTGGGCATCAACGCCAAGATCGAGAACGTGGAATGGGCGCAGTGGCTGAGCGGCCCGTTCAAGGGCAACTTCGACCTGACCATCATCAACCACGTGGAGCCGCTGGACTACGCCACGGCCTACGCCGACCCGAACTACTACTTCGGCTACGACAGCGCCAAGTTCCGCGGCCTGGTGGCCACGCTGGCGGCCACCTCCAACGGCCAGGAAAAGGGCCGGCTGTGGCGCGAGATCCAGCGCCAATTGGCCGAGGACGCCGTCAACGCCTGGATCTGGAACCCGGCCCAGGTGGCGGTGTTCAAGAAGGGCCTGCGCGGCGTGTGGACCAACTCGCCCATCTTCGCCAACGACCTGGGCAACATGAGCTGGGCGCCGCCCGACATCAAGCTCTGAGCGCCGACCTGCACCGATGAGCCCGCCGCTGCACGCGCTGGACACCGCCACGCTGGCGGCGCTGTACCGGCAAGGGGAACTCTCGCCGGTGGCCGTGGCGCAGGCCGTCATCGCGCAGGTGCAGCGCTGCGAACCGCAGCTGCACGCCACCTACGCCTTCCAGCCCGAGGCCGCGCTGGCCATGGCCCGGGCTTCGGAAGCGCGCTTCCAGCAGGGCCGCCCGCTGTCGCCGCTGGACGGTGTGCCGGTCACGGTGAAAGAAAACATCGCCACCCAGGGCACGCCGCTGCCCCTGGGCACGGCGGCCACGGTGCTGACGCCCGCCGCGGCCGATGCACCGCCGGCCGCGCGGCTGCGTGAAGCCGGCGCGGTGCTTATCAGCAAGACCACCATGCCCGACTACGGCATGTTGTCCTCGGGCCTGTCCAGCTTCCACGCGCTGACGCGCAACCCCTGGCGGCTGGACCGCAACCCCGGCGGCAGCAGCGCCGGCGCCGGCGCCGCGGCCGCCGCGGGTTATGGGCCGCTGCACATCGGCACCGACATCGGCGGCTCCATCCGCCTGCCGGCCACCTGGTGTGGTGTGGTCGGCTTCAAGCCCAGCAACGGGCGCATCCCCATCCAGCCGGCCTACCTGGGCCGCGTGGCGGGCCCGCTGGCGCGCACGGTGCACGACGTGGCCCTGGCCATGGCCGAACTCAGCCGCCCCGACGTGCGCGACGCCACCAGCCTGCCGTACCAGGCGCTGGACTGGGCCGCCGGGCTGGGCCTGGGCGAAGACCCCGCGGCCACGCTGCGCGGCCTGAAGGTGGGCCTGTGGCTGGACGCCGGCTGGGGCCAGCCGCAGCAGCCCGGCACGTTGGCCGTGGTGCAGCAGGCCGCGCGGGTGTTCGAAGCCGCGGGTGCGGTGGTGCAGCCGCTGGCGCCCTTTGCGACCCGTGAGGCCACACGCGAGATGGCCGACGGCATCAACCGCTTCTGGCGCATGCGCTCCTACCTGGACATCCAAGCCTTGCCCGAAGAACGCCGCGCGAAGGTGCTGCCCTTCATCCGCGACTGGGTGGCCGCGGGCGCGGGCTACAGCGCGGCCGAGGTCTTCCACGGTTACAGCCAGTTTGCTGCGCTGCGCGACGCCACGGTGGCCGCCTGTGCGCCTTTCGACGTGGTGCTGTCGCCGGTGGCGCCCGACGTGGCCTTCAACGCCGAGTGGGCCATGCCCAGCAACAACCCGCTGCAGGCCATGGAACACATCGCCTACACGCTGCCTTTCAACATGAGTGAACAGCCGGCCGTCAGCGTGCCCGCAGGTTTTGACGTCGACGGCCTGCCGGTGGGCGTGCAGCTGGTGGGCCCGCGGCATGCCGATGTGCCGCTGCTGCGCGTGGCCCACGCTTTCGAGCGCCTGCGCGCACCGCTGCGGCCCTGGCCCTGCGACGCCGCAGCGGGCTGACACCACGCGGCGCTGCGCGGCCCCCGGCACCACGCTACATTGCGCGCCATGGCCCACGCAGACGTCCGAGGCAACCCCTGCAGCAGCGCTTCACGCGCCGCCCACGACGCCGTGGAAACGGCGCTGTGGCGCATGATGAGCTTCTACGACACCCCGCTGGCCGACCTGGACGCCGCCAGCCAGGCCGACCCCGCCTGGTGCCTGCCGCACGTGATGAAGGCCGGCTTTCTGCTGAGCCTGACCGAACCCGCCTTGCTGCCCCAGGCCGCGCAACACCTGGCCACGGCCGACGCCTTGGCCGAGCACGCCACGGCCCGCGAGCGCGCCCACCTCGACGCGACCCAGGCCGTGCTGGACGGCCGCTGGCACCACGCCTGCCGCGTGTGGGACCGCCTGCTGCTGGACCACCCGCGCGACGCCCTGGCCCTGCAATGGGCCCAGCT
Organism: Rubrivivax sp.; assembly: GCA_046318395.1. GTDB lineage: Bacteria > Pseudomonadota > Gammaproteobacteria > Burkholderiales > Burkholderiaceae_C > Rubrivivax. The sequence goes on along the minus strand of JBKCUM010000050.1, from coordinate 16,056 downwards.
GTGGGACTTCTACCGCGGCGACGCCCACCACCTGCGCCAGCGCCCGGCGCGGGCCTTGCCGGAATGGGACAGCGCCGACCCGCTGTACCCCTGTGTGTTGGGCCTGTACGCCTTCGGCCTGGAAGAGTGCAACTTGTACCCGCAGGCCGAAGACATCGGCCGCCAGGCCCTGCAGGCCGACCCGCGTGTGCCCTGGGCCGTGCACGCCGTGGCCCACGTGATGGAGATGCAGGGCCGCTTTGAAGATGGCTCGGCCTGGCTGCGCCAACAGCAGCCGCACTGGGCCGAAGGCAACGGCTTCGCCGGCCACCTGTGGTGGCACCAGGCCTTGTTCAGGCTGGAAGCGCTGGACACGCCCGGCGTGCAACGCCTGGTGGACGCCCACCTGAGTGGCGCCGCGCTGCACGTGACGCTGCAGCGCGTGGACGCCGCGGCCATGCTGTGGCGTTTGCACCTGCTGGGCGAAGACGTTAGCACGGCCGCCGCGGCGCTGGCCGCCGGTTGGCCCGGCGCGGAGGGCGACGCTGAAGGCCATGCCGGCCACTACGCGTTCAACGACCTGCACCGCGTGCTGGCGCTGCTGGCCGCCGGCCAGGTGCACGTGGCCGAACGCTGGGTGGCGCGCTGCGCAGAACAGGCCATGCAGGCCAGCGACGCCCGCCGTGCCAACCACCAGATGGCACGCGAGGTGGGCCTGCCGCTGATGCGCGGCCTGCTGGCCTTGGCCCGCGGCGACGCCGACACCGCGGTGGACACCGTGTACCCCGTGCGGGCCGTGGCGCGCCAGTTCGGCGGCAGCCATGCCCAGCGCGACCTGGTCGACCTGAGCCTGCTGGCCGCCTGCAGCCGCGCCTCGCCGGGCAGCGCCGGCCGTGCCGTGGGCCGGGCCCTGCTGAACGAACGCCGCATGGCCAAACCCACCACGCCCCTGACGCGCCACTGGCTGGAGCGCCTGGGCGACGCCGAGAACCTGCGGGCCTGAAGCGGCCGTGTCGGGTTCCGCCCTGTGGTCGATGCAAACCGGAGCCCCCCATGAGCCTGACCCCCGAAGAACGCCGTGAACGCCGCTTGCAGATGCTGGACGACCACATCGGCCAGTCCTTGCGCGACAGCGAGGCCAGCGGCGAACTGCAGCGGGCGGCCAGCTACGGCAAGCCGCTGGACTTCGGCGACGGTTTCGCCGAAACGCCCGACGAGTTCAAGACCGCCTTCAAGATGCTGAAGGACGCCGGTTACGCCCCGCCCGAGGTGGAACTGATGCGCGAGATCACCGCGTTGGAAGCGCAACTGGCCGCGGCCTTGCAACAAGCGCCTGAGGCCGTGCAGACACGCCAGCTGCAAACCCGGTGCGCGGAAAAGCGGCAGGTTTTGGCACTTGCTCTCGAAAGATTGCGCTTCAGTCGCAGCCTTTGATGCCGTTTAAGGGCGCCGCCGGTCCGGTGTGCGACCCGGTCAAGGTGTAACCGCTGGCGCCGATACCACTGGCAACAACTCGACACACGAGGGTCGCCATGCTGACGCCACTGCCACCACTGCCCGAACACCACCACCTGCCGCCGGTCACCGCCGCGCTGCACAGCGCCGCCAGCGCCCCCCGAAGCGCACCACCGGCCGAGGTGGACGACGCCTTGGTGTGGGCCCATGTGCTGTCGCTCACCGGCGCCTTGCTGTCGCACATGGCGGCCAACCCGCAAACCCAGCGCCTGGTGACGGACCTGCTGGCGGCGGGCCTGTCGCGCCACGGCCCCGACGCGCCCTCGGCTTTTGCGCCCTTCGACGAACCCATGAGCGGCCTGCAGACGCGCGAACTGCGCGAGCCCGCGGTGTTCAGCCGCTTCTTCGGGCCGCGCGGGGCGGCCACCGGGGTGGGCCCGGCCCTGCCCGGCGTGGCGCACACCTGAACGGCCGGCGACGGCCCGGGGCCCTGGGCCGCGGCCCGTCAGCGCCCGTGCCCGACGGGCTCAGTACAAGGGCGTGGGCAGTTGTTCGGCTTCGACGGTGGCCTGCACCGCCGGGCGAGCCGCCACGCGGGCCAGCCAGGGCGCGATGTGCGGGAAGCTGCGCGCCGGGTGTTCGCTGAAGCCGCGGGTCCAGCGGCACAACATGAAGGCGAAAGCGTCCAGCAGGCTGTGCTGTTCGCCCAGGAACCACGGGCCGCTCTGGCGGGCCAGGTGGTCGTCGATCTGCTGCAGCAGGTCTTTCATCTTCGCCACCGCACGCGCCTTCACGGCCGCGGTGCCGGCCTCGTCGCCGGGCGCGGCCCAGCGGTCGGGGTAGTAGTAGTTGATCACCGTGGGCTGCACGGTGTTGGTCAGCCACATCAGCCACTTGTAGGCCTGGGCGCGTTCTGCCGTGCCCAGCGGCGGCATCAGCTGCGCGGCCGGGTGGGTGTCGGCCAGGTGCAGCGCGATGGCCGCGGTTTCGTACAGCACCAGGTCGCCGTCCACCAGCACGGGGATCAGCCCGTTGGGGTTGAGCTTCAGGTAGTCCGGCGCCTTGTGGGCCTGCTGGGTGCGGTCCACCAGCTTCAGCTCAAAAGGCACGCCGATCTCGCGCAGCAGCACGTGCGGCGTGAAGCTGGCGTTGCTGGGGAAGTAGTGCAGTTGGATCATGCGGCCATCATGGCACGGCAGCTGCACCGTTCGCGCCCCCCGCGAACCCGGGTTCGCCCGCCCCTTGAAGGCCCAGGCCCTGCCACCATGTGCCACCCATGAACATCGATTGGCTCGACCTCACCGTGCTCGGCCTGGCCGTGGCCCTGCCCTTGCTGGTGGGCGCCGTGTTGCTGGCGCTGTGGGGGCCGGGTTGGTGGCGTGCGCTGCGGCGCGCGCGGGTGCTGCGCCAGCCGTTTCCGGCGGCGTGGCGTCACATCCTGCGCCAGCACATGCCGGGCTTCGCCCAGCTGCCGGCCGATGTGCAGCTGCAGTTGAAGCGCCACATCCGCGTGCTGGTGGCCGAAAAACCTTTCATCGGCTGCGACGGCCTGGTGGTCACCGACACCATGCGCGTGTTGGTGGCGGCGCAGGCCAGCCTGCTGCTGCTGAACCGCGACGCGCACTACTTCCCCGGCCTGCGCCAGGTGCTGCTGTACCCCGGCCCCTTCGTGGTGGACCGGGTGCAGCCCGCCGGTGCCGGCCTGCAGCGCGAGGAGCGCCGTGTGTTGTTGGGCGAAAGTTGGCAGCAGGGCCAGGTCATCCTGTCCTGGCCCGACGTGCTGGCCGGTGCGGCCCAGCCGGGCGATGGCCACAACGTGGTGATCCACGAGTTCGCCCACCAGCTGGACCAGGAAACCGGCCCCGCCAACGGCGCGCCCTGGCTGGGCCGTGGCCTGAACGCGGCCCGTTGGGCGGCGGTGATGGGCACGGCCTTCCTGGGCCTGCAGGCCCAGGTGGCCCGCGGCGAGCCCACCGTGCTGGACCCCTACGCCGCCACCGACCCGGCCGAGTTCTTTGCCGTGGCCAGTGAAGTGTTCTTCGAACAACCCCAGGCCCTGGCCGCGGCCCAGCCGGCGGTCTACGCCGAACTGGCCGGCCTGTACCGCTGCGACCCGCGGCAGTGGCGCACGATGGGGCCGTGGACGGCTGGGCCGTCCTGGCATTGAGCACGGCAGGATGAGCCGCCCAAGCTGAGACGCACAACGCTGTGCACCAGGCTTGAAGGAACCGTCGCGAGCGGGCTCAGCTTGGGTTGAGCAGCGCAGCCGTACACCCGTACGGCGAGCAGCGCAGGCCCGAGATGTGCCCGCGCAGCAGGTTCATTCATGCTTGGTCAGCCCATGGCCGTGCAGAGTTCAACCAACGTGCCGTCGGGCGCCCGCACATAGGCCACCACCTGGCCCCAAGGCTTGGCGGTCGGCGCCTTCAGCAGCGTGGCCCCGGCGGCCACGGCGCGCGCCACGGCGGCGGCCACATCGTCGGTGACCAGACCCACTTCCATGCCCAGCGGCAGCGCATCACCCTCGGCGCGGCGGTAGGTGCCACCCAGGCTGTCGCTGGCCGTGGCGTGGTCGGCAAAAGCCAGGGCCGTGGCGCCGGTTTCCAGTTCGGCGTAACCGCCGCCGGGTGCGATGAAGCGGCGCTTCAGGCCAAAAGCCTGTTCGAAAAACGCGATCGAGGCGTCGACGTCGGCCACATAAACGATGGTGTAAGCGAAGCGCATGCCGTTCTCCCCTTGGGGTTGTGCAGGTTCCGTCCTTTTACAGGCAAAGCCCGATTTGACGCAGGCTGGACGCCGCGCCCAGCACCCCGCCGCGGCCCTCGGGCATCGCCGGCGGGCCGCACAGCCGGGGGCGGCGCTGCCCACAATCGCCGCCCATGGCAGACCTGGACAGGGCCCTGGTGTGGTTCAAGCGCGACCTGCGCACGCGTGACCACGCGGCGCTGGCGGCGGCCGGCCATGCGCGGCAGGCGGCGGCGCTGTTCATCTTCGAACCCACCTGGCTGCACAGCCCCGAGTGCGATGCGCAGCACGTGGCCTACACGCTGGCCTGCCTGGCCGAACTGCGCACGGCCTTGGCCGCGCGTGGGCTGCCGCTGCTGGTGGCCGTGGGCGAGGCCGTCGAGGTGCTGGCCGACCTGCGCCAACAGTGGGCCTACACCGACCTGGTCAGCCACGAAGAAACCGGCCCCGGCTGGAGCTACACGCGCGACATCACCGTGGGCCGCTGGTGCCGCAGCCAGGGTGTGCGCTGGCTAGAAGCACCCCAGACCGGCGTGGTGCGCCGCCTGCGCAGCCGCCTGGGCTGGGCCGGGCGCTGGCAGCAGCGCATGGAAGCCGATGAAGCCCCGCTGCCCGCGCGCTTCAACCCGGCCCCCGGCCTGCACGAATCGCCGCTGCCCACGCTGGCGCAACTGGGTTTTCTGCAGCACCGCCCGCTGCCACCGGCCGGTGAAACCGCGGCCTGGGCCACGCTGGGCAGCTTTCTGCAGCAGCGTGGGCGCGGTTACCGCCAGCACCTCAGCAGCCCGCTGACGGCCGAACAAGGCTGCAGCCGGCTCAGCGCCCACCTGGCCTTTGGCAGCCTGTCGATGCGCTGTGTGCACCAGGCCACCGAAGCCGCCATCACGCTGCACGCCCAGCACCTGGGCGACCACCGCCTGGCGCACGACCTGCGGGGCTTTGCCAGCCGGCTGCGCTGGCACTGCCACTTCATGCAGAAGCTGGAAGACGAGCCGGCCATCGAGTTCCGCAACTTCGCGCGGGTGTTCGACGGCCTGCGCGACGAAGCCTTGTCCAGCGCCGAAGACCAGGCGCGTTTCGAGGCTTGGTGCAGCGGCCGCACCGGTTTTCCGATGGTGGACGCCTGCATGCGCAGCCTGGTGGCCACGGGCTGGTTGAGTTTCCGCATGCGGGCCATGCTGGTCAGCTTCGCGGCCTACCACCTGGGCCTGCACTGGCGTGCGCCGGGCCTGTTCCTGGCGCGGCAGTTCCTGGACTTCGAGCCCGGCATCCACTGGTCGCAGCTGCAGATGCAAAGCGGCACCACGGGCATCAACACGCTGCGCATTTATTCACCGGCCAAACAGGCGGCCGACCACGACCCCACAGGCGCTTTCCAGCGCCGCTGGTTGCCTGAACTGGGCACGGCCGCTTACCCCGCGCCCATCGTCGACGAAAAGCCCACGCTGAAGGCCATCAAAGACCGCCTGTACGCGCTGCGCGCCACGCCCGAAGCGCGTGCCGAGGCCGACGCCGTGCAGGCGCAGCACGGCTCGCGCAAAGCCGGCCTGCCGGCCACGGGCGGGCGGCGCACAGCGAAGCGCGCCAACGCCCAAAGTGGGGCGCCTGCCGAAACGCCGCCACTGCAACAAGAACTCTTCTGAAAGCCGCCATGCCAACCACCGCCGACCGCGGCTTCAAGGGCAACAAGGCCCACCTGCCCAGCAAACCTTGTGTGGCCTGCGGCCGCCCCATGGTGTGGCGCAAGGCCTGGGCCAAGAACTGGGACCAGGTGCGCTACTGCAGCGACGCCTGCCGCCGCGGCAAGACCGGCGCCGCCAAGGCTGGCGCATGAACGCCGCCCGTCCCGTGCGCCACCTGGTGCTGCTGCTGGGCGACCAGCTCAACCGCGACGCCAGCGCCTTCGACGGTTTCGACGCCAACCAGGACCGCCTGTGGATGGCCGAGGCCAGCGAAGAAAGCACCCACGTGTGGAGCAGCCAGCAGCGCAGCGTGCAGTTCCTGGCCGCCATGCGCCACTTCGCGGCCGAGCTGCGCGCCGAAGGCCTGCCGCTGGACTACACGGCGCTCACCGCGGACGGCCCGGCCAGCAGCCTCAGCGGTCTGCTGGCCCAGGCCCTGGCCGAACACCGCCCGCAGCGTGTGGTGCTGACCTGGCCTGGCGACCACCGCGTGTTGCAGGCCCTGCGCGCCACCGTGGCCGCCGCCGGCTTGCCGCTGGACCTGCGCGAAGACCGCCACTTCCTGTGCAGCAGCGCCGCCTTCGCCGCCCACGCCAAAGGCCGCAAAGGCCTGCGCATGGAGTACTTCTACCGCGAGCAGCGCCGCGCCCATGGCGTGCTGATGGACGGTGACGAGCCGGCCGGCGGCGCTTGGAATTTCGACGCCGAAAACCGCAACGCCTTCGGTCCACAAGGTCCGGGTTTCCTGCCGCAGCCCACACGCTTCGAGCCCGACGCCATCACTCAGGAGGTGCTCGCCCTGGTGCGCCAGCGTTTTGCCAGCCACCCCGGGCGCCTGAACAGCTTCGGCTGGCCCGTCACGCGCGCGCAGGCGCTGCAGGCGCTGGCGGCCTTCATCGAAGAACGCCTGCCGCTGTTCGGCCATTGGCAAGACGCCATGTGGACCGGCGAGCCCTGGCTGTACCACGCCCACCTGGCCGCGGCGCTGAACCTGAAGCTGCTGGACCCGCGCGAGGTCATCACCGCCGCAGAAACCGCCCGGCGCGCCGGGCGGGTGCCGCTGCCCGCGGCCGAAGGCTTCATCCGGCAGATCCTGGGCTGGCGGGAATACGTGCGTGGCATCTACTGGCTGAAGATGCCGGGCTATGCCGAGCTGAACGCGCTGGATGCGCAGCACGACCTGCCGGCCTGGTTCTGGACCGGCGACACGCCCATGCGCTGCCTGGCCGACGCCATCGATCAAACCCTGGAACACGGCTACGCCCACCACATCCAGCGCCTGATGGTCACCGGCCTGTTCATGCTGCTCTACGGCGTGCACCCGCAGCAGGTGCACGGCTGGTACCTCAGCGTCTACGTGGACGCGGTGGAGTGGGTGGAACTGCCCAACACCCTGGGCATGTCCCAGTTCGCCGACGGCGGGCTGATGGCCAGCAAACCGTATGCGGCCACCGGCAAGTACATCGAACGTATGGGCAACCACTGCCAGGGTTGCCGCTTCAAGCCCGCCGAACGCACCGGCCCGCAGGCCTGCCCCTTCACCACGCTGTACTGGGACTTCCTGGCGCGCCACCAGGCGCTGCTGGCCAAGAACCCGCGCATGGCGCTGCAGGTGAAGAACCTGGCGCGGCTGAGCCCGGCCGACAGCCAGGCCATCGCCGAACAGGCCCAGGCCGTGCGCGCAGGCCTGCACACCGGCGGCGGCTGAACCGCCCGACAATCCCCGGCCGCGCCCCCCGCGGCCTTGAAAGCGCACCATGACCGACTTGTTCGACGGCGAAGACCCGTTCCCGCCCACCCACGCCGCCGCCCGCGCCCGCCTGGCCGCTGTGCGCCCCGGTGAATACGCCCGCACCCGCAACCTGCTGGACGGCGCGGTGTCGCGCCTGTCGCCTTACATCACCCACGGCGTGTTGACGCTGCCCGTGGTGCACGCCGCGGCCCAGGGCCAGGGCCGCAGCATCTTGCCGCCGGACCACAAGTTCTTTTACGAACTGGGTTGGCGCGAGTTTTTCCACCACGTGTGGCGCCACGAAGGCGAACGCATATTTGAATCGCTGCACCAAGGCCCGTTGCCCGACGACGCTTATGCGCGCGAATTACCGCTGGACATCCGCACCGGCGCCACGGGTTTGCCGGTGGTCGACCTCGCCGTGCGCGAGTTGTACGCCACCGGTTGGTTGCACAACCACGCGCGCATGTGGCTGGCGAGTTACATCGTGCATTTGCGCAAGGTGCATTGGCGCACCGCCGCCGATTGGCTGTACGGCCATTTGTTGGACGGCGACTTGGCCAGCAACCATTTGAGCTGGCAGTGGGTGGCCGGCACCGGCAGCCACAAACCCTATTTGTTCAACGCAGAAAACGTGGCGCGTTATGCGCCCAAACCCTGGCATTCCCCGGGTTCTGTGGTCGACACCGGGTATGCGGAACTGGAAGCCATCGCCCGCAGTCCGCGCAGCGTGCCCGTGGCGGGCGGCCCCGGTGTGGCGGAGCCGCCCTTGTTGCACCGGCCACCGGCCGGTCTGTTGGGCCCGGACTTCGACCCGCAGGCCCCGGCCGATGCCGAGAAAGCGCGCCATGGCCGCGTGCTGCACGCCTGGTCGGCCACGCCCGACGCCAGCGGTGGTGCGGTGCTGCCGCTGTTCAACGCGGCTTTTCACGACACCTGGGCCTGGAGCGAACGCCGCTGGCGTTTTGCCGCCGCCTTGCTGAAATCGGCCGCCGGCACCGCGCCGCGCTGGTGCGCCGGGCCCTGGCCCACCCACAGCCTGGGCACGGCCGACCCCCACGCGCTGTGGGGGGGCGTTCGCGCACCGACTGCGTGGCGACCGGTGTCGCGCATTTGGGAAGACCCCGGCCAACGTTGCCGTTCGTTTTCTCAGTTCTGGCAGAAAGTGCAGAACACGGCTGCGGAATAAGGCGGGCAGTTAACGCTGCTTGCAAATGGCGGGCTAATCCCGGGCTTGGTTTTCATTATCTCGGCGCAATCTGCGTGTTATGGTTGATGCTCAGCCGGACACGACCTTCATTTCAAAACAAGAAGGCGGTCCGACCTCCAGCCGGGCTGCATGCCATTCAAGGGACGTCGAGCCCTGGCATCAGGGAGAGGGTGCCCGGTGCTTCACACCACCGAAAGTCCCATGAGCAAGTCCTACACGCAAGTCATGAAGCAGATCGAAACCTTGAAGGCCGAGGCTGAAAAGCTGCGCCGCAAGGAAGTCGACGAAGTCATTGGCCGCATCCGCGAAGCCATCACGCATTACGGCTTGACCGCGTCCGACCTGGGCCTGGCCGTCAAGGCGCCCAAGGCCGCCAAGGGCAGCAAGCCCGCCGCGCCGGCCAAGAAGCGCCGTGCCAAGGTCGCCAAGGCCCCGGCCGCGCCCAAGTACCGCAACGAAGCCGGCCAGACCTGGGGCGGCCTGGGCAAGCGCCCGCAATGGCTGCGCGACGCGCTGGCCGCGGGCAAGACGCTGGAAGAGTTCGCCATCAAGGAATGACGGCCGCCGGCTGACGCCAGGCCTGCAGGCGCGGCCTGCGGGCCCAGCCGCCGGCTTTCAGCGGGGCAGCGGGTCCGGCAGTTCAGCTGGCGCTGGCCTGGCGCACCGCCCGTTCCCAGCGCGCCATGCGTTCTTCGGCCTGGTCCCGCGGCAGCGTCGGCAGGAAACGCCGTTCGGCCCGCCATTGCGCGGCCAGCGTGTCCAGGTCGGGCCACAGGCCCACGGCCAAGCCGGCCAGGTAGGCTGCGCCCAGCGCGGTGGTTTCCGTCACCTGCGGTCGCACCACCGGAATACCCAGCAGGTCGGCCTGGAACTGCATCAGCAGGTTGTTCACACAGGCGCCGCCGTCCACGCGCAGTTCCGTCACCGGGCCGGTGTCGCGCGCCATGGCCTGCAGCAGGGCCGCACTTTGGAAGGCGATGCTTTCCAGCGCCGCGCGCGCGATGTGCGCCACCGTGCTGCCGCGGGTCAGGCCCACGATGGCGCCGCGCGTTTCCGCGTTCCAGTAGGGCGCGCCCAGGCCGGTGAAGGCCGGCACCATCATCACGCCGCCAGCGTCTGGCACGCTCTCGGCCAGGGCCTGCACTTCGCCGCTGGCCTGGATGGCGTTCAGCCCGTCGCGCAGCCATTGCACCACCGCACCGCCGATGAACACGCTGCCTTCCAGCGCGTACTGCGGTTGGCCGGCCGTGGGTTGCGCCGCGGCCGTGGTCAGCAGGCCGTTGCTGGAAGGTTTGAAGACACCGCCGGTGTGCATCAGCATGAAGCAACCGGTGCCGTAGGTGTTCTTCGCCAGCCCGGCCTTGAAGCAGGCCTGGCCGAACAACGCGGCCTGTTGGTCGCCGGCCACGCCGGCGATGGGGATGGGCGCGCCGAACACCGTGGTCTCGCCGAAGGCGTGGCTGCTGGGGTGCACGGCCGGCAGCAGGCTCTCCGGCAGCTGCAGGGCTTGCAGCAGGCCGGGGTGCCAGCCGTTGTCGTGGATGTCGAACAGCATGGTGCGCGACGCGTTGCTCACGTCGGTGGCGTGCACGGCGCCGCCGGTCAGCTTCCACATCAACCAGCTGTCCACGGTGCCAAAGGCCAGCTCGCCAGCCTCGGCCGCGGCACGCGCGCCGGGCACGTGGTCCAGCACCCAGCGGATCTTGGTGGCCGAGAAGTACGCGTCCACCACCAAGCCGGTGCGCGTGCGGATGGTGTCGCCGGTGTCGCTGGCGCGCAGCGCCGCGCACAGCGGCTCGCCGCGCCGGTCTTGCCAGACGATGGCGTTGTAGACGGGCTGGCCCGTGCGGCGGTTCCACACCACCGTGGTCTCGCGCTGGTTGGTGATGCCAATGGCGGCGATGTCGGCCGCCGTCAGCCCGGCCTTGGCCAGGGCTTCGTGCGCGGTGGCCAACTGCGTGGACCACAGCGCCTCGGGGTCGTGTTCCACCCAGCCGGGCTGGGGGTAGATCTGCGGAAACTCGCGCTGCGCCATGGCCACCACCTGGCCCTGGCCGTCGAACACGATGCTGCGCGAGCTGCTGGTGCCCTGGTCCAGGGCGAGGATGTGGGTCTTCATGCGTTGCTTTCTGCGGCCACGGTGCAGGCCACGCCGGCCTCGGCCAGCAGGCGGTCGAAAGGCGCGGGCGGGGCCTGGTCGGTGAACAGCTGGTCCAGCTGGTCCAGCCGCCCCACCTCCACCATGGCCGGGCGGTTGAATTTGCTGTGGTCGGTGGCCAACCAGAGCTCGCGCGCGTTTTCGATGATGGCGCGTGTGACCTTCACCTCGCGGAAGTCGAAGTCGCGCAGCGTGCCGTCGGCCTCGATGCCGCTGATGCCGATCAGCGCGATGTCCACGCGGAACGGCCGGATGAAGTCCACCGTGGCCTCGCCCACGATGCCGCGGTCGCGCGAACGCACCACGCCGCCGGCCACGATGACCTCGCAGTCGGGGTTGTCCGACAGGATGGCCGCCACGTTCAGGTTGTTGGTGATGACGCGCAGCCCCTGGTGCTGCAGCAGTTCACGCGCCACGGCTTCGGTGGTGGTGCCGATGTTCATCATCAGCGAACAGCCGTTGGGCACCGCGCGCGCCACGCTGCGCGCGATGGCCTGCTTGGCGCCCTGGTTCAGCTGCTGCCGCTGGCGGTAGGCGATGTTCTCGGTGGTCGAGCGCGGTGTGCGCACACCACCATGGAAACGCTGCAGCAGGCCGGCCTCGGCCAGCAGCTTCACGTCGCGCCGCACGGTTTGCAGCGTCACACCGAAACGTTCGGCCAGGGCCTCGACAGAGGCCTGGCCCTGGCGTTGCACCTCGTCCAGCAGCTCGGCCTGGCGGGGGTTGGGATTCATGGCGCGTGAGGGTAAACGAAAGAAATGGAACAATAGTGCGGGTAAACACGGGGCCTAAACGAACATGAACGAACAACAATCGCGCCGAAACGAACGGAGAACCGGTGTGAGCGAACAGCGCTACGACGTGCTGGTGGTGGGCGGGGGCATCAACGGCGCCGGCATCGCCCGCGACCTGGCCGGCCGCGGTCTGCGCGTGATGGTGGTCGAACAAGACGACCTGGCGGCGCACACCAGCAGTTCTTCCACCAAGCTCATCCACGGGGGCCTGCGCTACCTGGAGTACTACGAGTTCAGCCTGGTGCGCAAAGCGCTGCAAGAGCGCGAGGTGCTGTTGAAAAGCGCGCCGCACATCATGTGGCCGCTGCGGTTTGTGATGCCGCACGACGCCGCGCAGCGCCCGGCCTGGATGATCCGCATCGGCCTGTTCCTGTACGACCACCTGGCCCGCCGCGAGGTGCTGCCCGGCAGCGTGGGCGTGGACCTGCGCACCCACGCCGCTGGCGCGCCGCTGAAGGCCGACTACCGCCGCGGCTTCGAATACTCCGACGGCTGGGTGGACGACGCCCGCCTGGTGGTGCTGAACGCCATCGACGCCCAACAGCGCGGCGCCACCGTGCTGACCGGCACCCGCTGCACGGCCGTGCAGCGCGGCGCCGATGGCTGGACCGCCACGCTGCAAGACCGCGCCGGCCGCACACAAACCGTGTGGGCCCGCGCCTTGGTGAACGCCGCCGGCCCCTGGGCCGAGGCTTTCTTGCGGGGTGTGGCCAAACCCGCCGCAGGCGAGGCTCTGGCCACCAAGAGCCTGCGCCTGGTGAAGGGCAGCCACATCGTGGTGCCGCGCTGCTTCGAACATGAACACGCCTACATCTTCCAGAACCCCGACAAACGCATCATCTTCGCCATCCCCTACGAACAGGACTTCACGCTGATCGGCACCACCGACGTGGAAGTGCAGGGCGACCCGCGCGAGGCGCGCATCGACGCGCAAGAAACCGCCTACCTGTGCGAACAGGCCAGCCGCTACTTCAAGCGCGCCATCACGCCGGCCGACGTGGTGTGGGCCTACAGCGGCGTGCGCCCGCTGCTGGACGACGCCTCGGGCGACCCGTCGGCCGTCACGCGCGACTACCTGCTGGAAAGCCTGCCCGGCGCCGCACCGCTGCTCAGCGTGTGGGGCGGCAAGATCACCACCTTCCGCAAGCTGGCCGAAGAAGCCGCCGACGAGGTGACGCGCCTGCTGGGCGAAAGCCGCCCGGCCTGGACCGAAGGCGCCTTCCTGCCCGGCGGTGACCTGTCGGCCTGGGTGGGCCCGGCGCAGCGGCCCGACACTGATTTCGAACGCCTGGTCATCGAAGTGCAACGCCGCTACCCCAAGCTGGGCGCGCGCTTGGCACGCCGCCTGGCCCGGGCCTATGGCGCGCGGGTGGACCAGGTGCTGGGCACGGCCGCCGCGCCCAAGCCTTTGGGCGCTGAAGTCGCACCGGGCCTGTTCGAAGCGGAACTGCACTACCTGGTGGCCCAGGAATGGGCGCGCGACGCCGACGCCGTGCTGTGGCGCCGCAGCAAGCTGGGCCTGCACTACACGGCCGAACAACGCCAGGCCGTGGCCGACTGGATGGCCGTGCATGGCACGGCCCCGGGTCTCGCTGAGGATTCGACGACATGCAACTGAGCCTGCAAGGCCTCTCGCACCAGGTGGGCGCGGCCCCCTGGCTGTACCCGCTGGACCTGGCGCCGCAGCCCGGCGCCGTGACCGTGCTGCTGGGCGCCACCCAGGCCGGCAAGACCACGTTGATGCGCCTGATGGCGGGGCTGGACAAACCGACCCGCGGCCGCGTCACCGTGGACGGTGTGGACGTCACCGGTGTGGGCGTGCGCGAGCGCAACGTGGCCATGGTCTACCAGCAGTTCATCAACTACCCGTCGATGACGGTGTTCGACAACATCGCCAGCCCGCTGAAGCTGCGCGGCGAAAAGAACGCCGAAGCGCGTGTGCGCGAACTGGCGGCCAAGCTGCACATCGACCCCTTCCTGCAGCGCCTGCCGGCCGAACTGAGCGGTGGCCAGCAGCAGCGTGTGGCCCTGGCCCGTGCGCTGGCCAAGGCCGCGCCGCTGATGCTGCTGGACGAGCCCCTGGTGAACCTGGACTACAAGCTGCGCGAAGAACTGCGCGAAGAGCTGACCCAGCTGTTCGCCAGCGGCGACAGCACCGTCATCTACGCCACCACCGAACCCGGCGAAGCCCTGCTGCTGGGCGGCTACACCGCGGTGATGGACGCTGGCGAACTGCTGCAGTACGGCCCCACGGCCGAGGTCTTCCACGCGCCGAAATCGCTGCGTGTGGCGCGTGCCTTCAGCGACCCGCCGATGAACCTGCTGGCCGCCGAAGTGGCCGAGGGCGGTGTGCGGCTGCAAGGCGGCCCGCACCTGGCCACGCCCTTGCCCGGCCACGCCACACGCGCGCTGACCGTGGGCGTGCGCGCCGCGGCGCTGCGCCTGCGCGCCCAGCCGGGCGATGTGGCCTTGCCTGGCCGCGTGGAACTGGCCGAGATCTCCGGCAGCGACACCTTCGTGCACGCCCACACTGCCGTGGGCGAGCTGGTGGCCCAGCTGACCGGGGTGCACAACTTCGAACTGGGCAGCACCGTCACGCTGCACCTGGCCCCGGGCCAGGTGCACGTCTTTGATGCGCAAGGTGCGCTGCTGCGCGCCCCCGTGAAAGCCTGAGGACGCCACCATGGCCCGCATCGACCTGGACCTGGCGCACGCCTACAAGCCGAACCCCAAAGCCGACAGCGACTACGCGCTGCTGCCGCTGAAGATGTCTTTCCGCGACGGCGGCGCTTACGCGCTGCTGGGCCCTTCGGGCTGCGGCAAGACCACCATGCTGAACATCATGTCGGGCCTGCTGGTGCCTTCCCAAGGCACGGTGTGCTTCGACGGCCGCGACGTCACCAAGGCCTCGCCGCAGGAACGCAACATCGCCCAGGTGTTCCAGTTCCCGGTCATCTACGACACCATGACCGTGGCCGAGAACCTGGCCTTCCCGCTGAAGAACCGCCGGGTACCCGCGGCGCAGATCCAAACCCGCGTGGGCCAGATCGCCGAGATGCTGGAGATGAGCCACCAGCTGGACATGCGCGCCGCCGGGCTGAGCGCCGACCAGAAGCAGAAGATCAGCCTGGGCCGCGGCCTGGTGCGGCCCGACGTGGCGGCCGTGTTGTTCGACGAGCCGCTGACGGTGATCGATCCGCATCTGAAGTGGCAGTTGCGCTCCAAACTGAAGGAACTGCATCAGCGCATCAACCGCACCATGATCTACGTGACCCATGACCAGACCGAGGCGCTCACCTTCGCCGATCAGGTCGTGGTGATGAATGCGGGCGAGGTCGTGCAGACCGGGACGCCGATCGAGCTGTTCGAGATGCCGCGCCACACCTTCGTGGGGCATTTCATCGGATCGCCGGGCATGAACGTCCTGCCCTGCGAAGTGCGCGATGGCCGCGCATTCTTCGCCGGACTGCCGATTGCGACCGGGAACACGGCGCCGGGAACGGCCTCCGGCAAGCTCGAAATCGGCGTGCGCCCGGAATTCGTTTCCTTCGCGCCGTCGGGTATCCCGGCGGATGTGGTGAAGGTCGCAGATGCCGGGCGCTACCGCATCGTCGAGACGCGCGCGGCCGACCGCAGCATCAAGCTCCTGGTGCCCGAGGGGGCCTCGATCCCGGAGGGCAGGGCGCATCTCGCCTTCGAGGCGTCACGGACGCAGATCTACCAGGATGGCTGGATGGTGGGGGGCCGGTCGTGAACAAGATCGTCAACCAGCGGGCCTGGTTCCTCGTCCTCCCTGTCTTCCTCCTTGTCGCGTTCAACGCGCTGATCCCGTTGATGACGGTCGTGAACTTCTCCGTGCAGGAGACGTTCGGCGACAACGTGTTCTTCTGGGCAGGCGTGCAGTGGTTCGAGCAGGTGATGCGATCGGAGCGTTTCCATGCGGCGCTCGGTCGTCAGCTCCTCTTCACCGGTCTCGTCCTTGCCATCCAGATCCCGCTCGGCCTGATCATCGCGCTGTCGATGCCGCGCAAAGGGCCGTGGGTGTCGGTGTGCCTTGTGCTCATGGCCTTGCCGCTGCTCATTCCATGGAACGTCGTCGGCGCCATGTGGAACATCTTTGCCCTGCCGGACATCGGCCTTTTGGGCAAGATGATCAACGGGCTTGGAATCCACTACAACTACACCCGACAGCCGCTCGGGGCCTGGTTCACTGTGGTTCTCATGGACGTCTGGAACTGGACCTCGCTCGTCGAGCTCCTGAGATACGCCGGGCTCGTCTCGATCCCGGATGCGTACTAACA
>JBKCUM010000049.1:0-63426 GCA_046318395.1 Rubrivivax sp. | reverse complement strand
ACCAGCGACTCGCTGGACCCGTCCACCGCGTAGCGGATCTGGAAGAGCTGGCCGTCTTCCTCGTCGCTTTCCACCGCGAGGTCGGACACGGCGGACTTGAGGACCGGGTCCCAGCTCACGAGGCGCTTGCCGCGGTAGATCAGGCCTTCCTCGTACAGGCGCACGAAGGTTTCGGTCACGACGGTCGAGAGCTTCTCGTCCATCGTGAAGTACTCGTGGTCCCAGCTCACGCTGTCGCCCATGCGGCGCATCTGCTGCGTGATGGTGTTGCCGCTCTCTTGCTTCCAGTCCCACACGCGGGCGACGAAGTTCTTGCGGCCCAGGTCGTGGCGGCTGACGCCTTGCCCCTGCAACTGGCGCTCGACCACGATTTGCGTGGCGATGCCCGCGTGGTCGGTGCCCGGCACCCACAGGGTGTTGTGCCCCCGCATGCGGTGGTAGCGGGTCAGCGTGTCCATGATGGTCTGGTTGAACGCGTGCCCCATGTGCAGCGTACCCGTGACGTTGGGCGGCGGCAGCTGGATGCAGAACGAGGGCTTGCTGGCGTCCAGCGTGGGGGCGTAGAGGCCTTCGCGCTCCCACAGCGGGCCCCAGTGGGCCTCCAAGGCGGCGGGTTCGAAGGATTTGGCGAGTTCGGTCATGGCAGGCAGCGTCAGGGCGCGCCCCAAACAGGGGCTGAGCGCGAGAAGCGGCGATTCTAGGGAGCGCCCTGGGGCCCGATCAGCGAGCGAACACCAAGCAGGTGGTGCTCGCGTGGGCGTACAAGACACCGTCGGGGCCCACCAAATCGGCCTCGGCGGTGGCCATCTGTCGACCGCGATGGCGCACTTGCGCGATGGCGCGCACGCGCAGCGGCTTCTCGGCCTTCAGCGCCTTCACGAGATTGACCTTGAGTTCCAAGGTCGTGTAGCTCTCATTGGCCTGCATGGTGCTGTGCACCGCACAGCCCAGCGCTGAGTCGAGCAAGGTGGCGTACCAGCCGCCGTGCACCGTGCCCAAGGGGTTGTAGTGGTGGAACAGCGGCTCGCCTTGAAACACCGCCCGCCCTTCGGCCACGTCGACCAGGATGAAGTCCATCGTGTGCGCGATGGGCGGCGCCGGCAGGCGGCCTGCCAACATGGCCTCAAGCACCTCCAGCCCCGTTTGTCCCGCGACTTGTTCTGGCAAGGCCACGCCACCCATGCTGGGTTGGGCGTGGGCACGGTGGCGTTGGCGGACGGCTTCCTCGTCCGCCAACCATTGCAGCAAGGGGTCGGCCAGGGTGTCGGTGCTGGGGGTGGGCATGTCAGGCGTCCAGGGTGACGATCACGGGGGCGTGGTCGCTGGGGCGTTCGTTCTTGCGCGGGGTTTTGTCGATCTCGCAGGCCGTGACCACGCCACGCAAAGTCTCGCTGACGAGGATGTGATCGATGCGCAGACCCTGGTTCTTGCGGAAGGCGAGGTTGCGGTAGTCCCACCAGCTCCAACTCTTGGGCGCTTGCTCGAACAGTCGGAAGGCGTCCACCAGCCCCAAGCCGAGCAGGGCTTGGAACTGAGCGCGCTCGGCATCGGTGCAGTGGATCTGGCCCGCCCATGCCTGGGGGTCGTGGACGTCTCGATCCTCGGGGGCGATGTTGAAGTCGCCCATCAGCACCAAACGCGGGTGCTGGGCCATTTCGCTGGCCACGAAGGCGCGCAGGGCCTCCAGCCATGCCATCTTGTAGACAAACTTGTCGCTGTCGGGGGCTTGGCCATTCGGGAAATAAGCGCCGATGACGCGCAGGCCCTGCACCGAGCCCGTGATGACGCGAGCCTGGTCGTCGTTGAAGCCAGGGATGTTCATCACGACGTCGTCGTGCGGCTCGCGGCTGAGCAGGGCCACGCCGTTGTAGGTCTTCTGGCCGAAAAAGCTGACCGCGTAGCCAGCGGCTTCCAGGTCGGCCAGCGGAAATTTGTCGTCGGTGAGCTTGGTCTCTTGCAGCACCAGGGCGTCAACCGGCTGGGCCTGCAGCCAGTCCAGGACTTGGGGCAGGCGCACGGCCAGCGAATTGACGTTCCAGGTGGCGAGTTTCAAGGCGGCTTCCGGCATGTGGGCCCAAGATCAAGCCCTGAATTTTGCCCGCTCGTACCGTCGCAACAGCGCTTTCTCGGCCTCCAGCAGCAGCAACACGGCCAGGCCCACAGCGCCGATCAAGACGGTCCACGTCAGCGGCAGGCCCTCGGTCTGAAAGAGCCTTTGCAAGGGCGGGGCCCAAGTGAAGAGGGCTTGCAGCAGCAGCACGCCAGCCACCGCCGCCAACACACGGGGGGTGCCCCGAACACCCCGCCACGTGAAGGCGGGAGCCTTGAGGTAGCGAACGCTGAACAGGTAAGCCACTTCCATGCAAACCAAGGTGTTGACAGCCAGAGTGCGGGCTGCCTCTGTGCTGGCACCCTGCCGCAAGGCCCATTCGTACGTCCCGAAAATGCCCAGCAGGAACAGGGTCGAGACGAGGGCGATGCGCCAAACCAGGAAGGTCGACAGCAGGGCCTGTTTCGGGGGGCGCGGTGGGCGCCGCATGACATCGTTCTCGGTGGGCTCAAAGGCCAGCACCATGGCCAAGGCCACAGAGCTGACCATGTTCACCCACAGCACCTGGGCGGGCAAGATGGGAAGCGCCACGCCCAGCAGCACCGCCACCAAGAGCGTGAGCGACTCGCCGCCGTTGACGGGCAGCAGAAAAGTCACCGTTTTGCGCAGGTTGTCGTAGGCCGTGCGGCCCTCTTCGACGGCGTGCGCGATGGAGGCAAAGTTGTCATCGGCCAGCACCACAGCGCCGCTCTGACGCGCGGCATCGGTACCTTTGCGTCCCATGGCCACGCCGACGTCGGCCTGCTTGAGCGCTGGGGCGTCGTTCACGCCATCGCCTGTCATGGCCACCACCTCGCCGCCGGCCTGCAGGGCCCGAACCAAGCGCAGCTTGTGCTCGGGGCTGGCGCGAGCAAAAACCCGGGCTTGGCGCAGCAGCACTTGCAAGTCAGCATCGTCCAAGCGATCGAGATCCGGCCCGGAAACGACTGCAGCATCGTCGTCGGCCGCGTCAGGGCCCAGCAGACCCAGGGACTTGGCGATGGCGCGCGCGGTCACGGCATGGTCGCCCGTGATCATCACCACGCGGATGCCGGCCGCTTGGCAGCGTGCCACGGCTGTGCGGGCCTCGTCGCGAGACGGATCGATGATGCCCACGATGCCGAGCAAGGTCAGCCCCTGATCGATGTCGGCGTGTTGCAAGTCGCTGCGCTCATGGGGCCAAGCGAGCTCGGCCAGGGCCAGCACGCGACGCCCGTCTCGGGCCTGAGCCTCCACCGCCGCTTGCCACCTTTGTGACTCCAGCGGCTCGGGGCCATGCGCAGTGGCCTGCCAGTGACACATGGCCAACACACGCTCAGGCGCTCCTTTGACGAACACCCGCCCCTCTCGCGCTTGGTGCAGCGTGGCCATGAATCGGTGCTCCGACTCGAACGGGATGACGTCTCGTCGGGGTTGTTCCAGGTTCAGGGCAGTCGAGCTGAGGCCAGCCTTCAGCGCCAGGGTGAGCAGGGCGCCTTCGGTGGGATCGCCAGCCAGCACCCAGCCGTCGTCCGTGTCATGCAGGCTGGCGTCGTTGCACAAGGCGCCGGCCTCAACCAAGCGCCGCAGCACCGGGTGTTGATGAGCCAGGGTATTGGGGTCCAGCGCCCGCCCGGCCATGCGCAAGGCCCCTTGAGGTGCATAGCCGGCACCGTCTACCTCGATGGAGCCGGCCGCCGTCACCACCCCTTGTACGGTCATTTCGTTGCGGGTGAGGGTTCCGGTCTTGTCGGAGCAGATGACCGTGACCGAGCCCAGGGTCTCTACGGCCGGCAGCCGCCGGACGACGGCGTGTCGGCGGGCCATGCGCTGCACCCCGATGGCCAGGGTGATGGTCAGGATGGCTGGCAATCCCTCGGGGATGGCGGCCACCGCCAATCCGATGGCGGCCAGGAAAGCATCGGGCGTGGACAGGCCGCGCACGCTGGTGCCAAACGCGAACAGCAAGGCGGCGGTGGTCAGGATGATCAGGGTGAGGCGACGACCGAAGGCGTCCATCTGCTGCAGCAGCGGCGTGGTGCCGGGCCCTACGGTGGCGAGCAAATGACCGATGCGCCCGATCTCGGTGTGCTCGCCGGTGGCCACCACCACGCCCTTGGCTTGCCCTTGGATGACCAGGGTGCCGGCGTGGGCCAAACAGCTGCGGTCTCCGATGGCAGCCCCAGCGTCCACGGCCTCGGTGTGCTTGTCGACCGGACCCGATTCGCCCGTGAGGGCCGATTCGTCCACGCGCAGGTTCCTGGCATGCAGCAGCCGAAGGTCCGCGGGCACGCGGTCGCCGGAAGTCAGGAGCACGACGTCGCCCGGCACCAGTTCGGACGCATCCACGTCGTGCTGATGGCCGTCTCGCAGCACCACGGCATGGGGTGCCAGCATGTGGTGGATGGCCTGCAGGGCACGCTCGGCCTTGCCCTCTTGCGCGAAGCCGATCACCGCGTTGAGCAACACAACGGCGGCGATGACCGCGCTGTCCAGCGTGTGCCCCATCAGCGCCGTGATGGCCGCTGCGGCGATCAACACCATCAGCAGCAGGTTGTTGAACTGGCGCGCAAGGCGCCGCCAAGCGCTGGGCGCAGGGGCCTCGGGCATTCGGTTGGGGCCGTGCTGCTCCAGTCGGTGTCGCGCAAGAACGCCGGACAGGCCGTGGAGATGGCTGTCCAGCGCCTTCAGCGCTTGGGTGCTTGAGCGCGCGTGCCAGTCGCGGGTTGTGGGTGGCGCTATGGGCGGGCTGGGTGGTTGGGGCAGCGCCATCGTGACCTCACCAACTCACGCGCTGGCCGGGCTCTGGAGCCTCGGCCTTCCAGCCCAGCTCTTGTTGCAGCGTGCTGGCGAAGCCCTGGGCCGTGCTGGTTTCACCATGAACGACGAAGGTGCGGGCGGGCGCTTGCTCGAACCCGCGCAACCAGCCGAGCAGCGCGTCGCGATCGGCGTGGGCGGACAGGCCCCCGATGGTGTGGATGCTGGCTCGCACGCGGTGGTCTTCGCCCAGCAGGCGCACCCGCTTGGCGCCGTCCACCAGACGCCGGCCCAGGGTGCCCTCGGCCTGGTAGCCAATGATCACGATGGCACTGGCCGGACGGTCCAGGTGGTGGCGCAAGTGATGCTGGATCCGGCCGGCGTCGCACATGCCACTGGCCGACACGATGATGGCCCCGGCCTTGATGCGATTCAGGGCCATGGATTCGTCCACCGATTGGGTGAAGCGCAGGTCCAGCCAGCGGGACAGGCCTTGGCCACCGTCCAGCAACTGGCGGGCGGCATCGTCCAGCAACTCGCGGTGTTTCCAGGTGATCGCCGTCACCTTGTTGGCCATGGGCGAATCGACAAACACCTGCAAGCGCGGCAGGCGGTGCTCGCGCACCAGTTCGGCCAGCAGTTGCAGCAGCTCTTGGGTCCGCCCCAGCGCGAAGGCCGGGATGATGACGTTGCCTTTGCGGCGCTGCAGGGTGTCGGTGATGACCTCGGTGAGTTCGTCCACGGTCTCGTCCATCGGGCGGTGCAGGCGGTTGCCGTAGGTGGACTCGACAAGCAGCACGTCGGCGTGCCGGATGGGGGTGGGGTCGCGCACGATCGGCCGGTGCGGCTGGCCCAGGTCGCCGCTGAACACCAAGGTGCGGGTGCGGCGCCCCTCGGTGAGGCTCAACTCGAGGATGGCCGAGCCCAGGATGTGGCCAGCATCGCGCAGGGTGCACCGCAAGCGGGGATGGGGCTGGAAGGGCTCGTCGTAGGCGTGGCCTTCCAGCTGTTGCAAGCTGGCTTGGGCCTGGGCCACGGTGTAAAGCAGGGGCAAGGCGCGGCGCTCTTGCCGTCGCTGGGCCCGGGCCCAGGTGGTTTCCTGGATGTAGGCGGAGTCCAGCAGCATCACCTCCAGCAAGTCGGCCGTGGCGTGGGTGGTGTGGATAGGACCCTTGAACCCCAGGGCGCACAGCCGGGGCAGCAGGCCGCTGTGGTCGATGTGGCCGTGGGTGAGCAAGACGAAGTCGAGCTCGCGGGGGTCGAAAGGCCAGGCCTGCAGGTTCTGTTGATGGGCCTCGCGCCCGCCTTGGAACATGCCGCAATCGACCAAGAAACGCAGCTCGTTGCTTTCCACCAAGAAGCACGAGCCGGTGACTTGGCGCGCGGCGCCGATGAAGGTGATGTGCATGTCAATCTCCCTGGCAACAAGCGTGAGCGCAGTGTCGGTGTCGATGCGACAACGGCGGGTGCCTCAGGATTGTCGACACGCCCGTGTCGCGCTGGTTGGCATCCCTCAAGCCCCCGGTATGCTGGCCGCATGACTGTCCATCTCCCATCCACCGTCAGCATGCTGGTCGGAATGTTGCTGCTGACGGCGTGCTCCAGCACGGCCAGCACCGTTGGCGATGCCGCCACCACCCCCCTGCGCGACCTCAACGTCGTCAAAGCGGATGTGCCTCCGGTGCTGCTGAAGGCGCAGCAGGCCCCCTACGCCCTGCCCGAGGACCGCCGCTGCGAGGCCCTTCGACAAGCCGTGCAGGAGCTCAACGAGGTTTTGGGGCCTGACTGGGATGCACCGCCAGCCGATCCGGCCAGCACGGCCGACAAGGGGCAAGCCGAGGTGGGCAAAGCGCTGCAGCGCGCGGCGGAAGGGGCGGTTCCCTTCCGCGGGTGGGTGCGCAAGCTCAGCGGGGCCGAGCGCCAAGAGCGGCGCGTCGCCCGTGCCATCGAGGCGGGCGAGGCGCGGCGTGCGTTCTTGCGGGGCCTGTCAGTGGGGCAAGCGTGCTGACCTTCCCGCTACAAGCTCACCTGCCCTTCGCCAGCCGCTTGGTGCTGGGGTGCATGGGTTTCGGGGGCGGCTGGAACCAGGATTCGTTGGCGGCAGCCGACATCGACCGCGCCGCGGCGGCCTTGGATGCAGCGCTGGAGGCCGGCATCACGGTGCTAGACCACGCCGACATCTACACCTTCGGCAAGGCCGAGCAGGCGTTTGGCGCGCTGTTCCGGCGCCAACCCTCGTTGCGCGAGCGGGTGGTGTTGCAAAGCAAGTGCGGCATTCGGTTTGCCGATGCGTCGGCCCCCAAGCGCTACGACCTGTCGGGCGCGCACATCGAGCGCAGCGTGGAGTCGAGCTTGGCCCGCTTGCACACGGACCGACTGGACCTCTTGTTGCTCCACCGGCCCGACCCGCTGATGCATCCGGCCGAGGTGGCCGAGGTCTGCCAGCGCTTGCACCAGGCCGGCAAGGTGCGTTTCTTTGGCGTTTCCAACATGCATGCAGCGCAAATGCAAGGGTTGAGCCAGCACCTCGGGCTGCCGCTGGTGGCCAACCAACTGGAGATGAGCCTGCTGCGGTTGGACTGGCTGGAGGCAGACGTCACCTTCAACGACCCACAAGGCGCTGCCTCCCCGGGCGCCGCGGCATGGCCGGGCACCTTGGCGCATTGCCAAGGCGCCGGCATCCAGTTGCAGGCCTGGGGCGCGCTGGCGCAGGGCCGCTACAGCGGCCGCGCCTCGGCGGACGCCACGCCCGCGCAAGCTCGCGCCGCGGCCCTGGTGTCGGCCATCGCCCAACGAGAGGGCGTGGCGCCAGAGGCCGTGCCGCTGGCTTGGCTGATGCGCCACCCGGCCCAGATCCAGCCGGTCATCGGGACGGCGGACCCGGCTCGCATCCGCGCCTGCGCCCAGGCCGCGGGTTGGACGCTGAGCCGCGAAGACTGGTATGCGCTTTTCGAGGCGGCCCGTGGCCGCGAATTGCCCTGAACCTGCCCTGAACCTGCCAAGGAGCCCGCCATGTCGTCCGGCAAGATCCTCGTCGCCCAAGGCGGTGGCCCCACCGCCGTCATCAACCAAAGCCTGGCCGGCGTGGTGCTCGAAGCCCGCCGACACCACGGCATCCAGCGCGTTTACGGCGCCCGGCATGGGGTGCGGGGCATCGTCAACGAAGACTTCGTCGACTTGACGCAGGAAACCAGCCACAACATCGAGCTGGTGGCCGGCACGCCCGCGGCCGCGCTGGGTAGCACGCGCGACAAGCCCGATCTGGCCTACTGCCGTGAGATGTTCAAGGTGCTGCGCGCGCACCAGATCGAGCACTTTTTCAACATCGGTGGCAACGACTCGTCGGACACCGTGCGCATCGTGGCCGAGGAAGCCCGAGCCGCCGGCTACCCGCTGCGCTGCATCCACATTCCCAAGACCATCGACAACGACCTGGTGCTGAACGACCACACGCCGGGTTTCCCCAGCGCCGCGCGCTTCGTGGCCCAGGCCTTTGCTGGCGCCAACCTGGACAACGCCGCCCTGCCCGGTGTGTACGTGGGCGTGGTGATGGGGCGGCACGCCGGCTTCCTCACGGCCGCCAGCGCCCTGGGCAAGAAGTTCCCCGACGACGGCCCGCACCTCATCTACCTGCCCGAACGCGTGTTCGACATCGAGCGCTTCTTGCTGGACGTGAAAGCGACGATGGAGCGCTACGGCCGCTGCGTGGTGGCGGTGAGCGAGGGCATCCACGACGCCAGCGGCACGCCCATGCTCGTCAAGCTGGCCAAGGACTTGGAGCGCGACGCGCACGGCAACGTGCAGCTCAGCGGCACCGGCGCGCTGGCCGACCTGCTGTGCGAGGAGATCAAGGCCAAGCTGAAGATCAAGCGCGTGCGCGGCGACACCTTTGGCTACCTGCAACGCAGCTTCGTGGGCTGTGTCAGTGACGTCGACCAGCGCGAGGCCCGCGAAGTGGGCGAGAAGGCCGTGCAGTTCGCCATGTGGGGCGACCGCGATGGCTCCGTGGCCATCAAGCGCACGGGCTTTTATTCGGCCGACTACGAGCTGCTGCCCTTGGAGGCCGTGGCCGGCAAGACGCGCACCATGGAGGACGAGTTCATCGCTGCCTGCGGCACCGACGTGACCGACGCCTTTCGCCTGTACTTGAGGCCGCTGCTGGGCTCGGGCATGCCCGACGCCTTCCGCCTGCGGCCCAATGCCGTGCCGAAGGTGTTGAACCCTGAGCCGTCAAGGTAAGGCCGACCGCCTCAAGTTGGCGGAAGACCGACCGATATACGGGTGTCGTCCGTCGAAAGGTTCGCCATGTCCTCCATCGCCTCCGTCAGCGCCAGCACGGTCAACAGCGCGTCTTCGGCCGTCAGCGGCACCGTTCAGGGCGCTGCCGCGCTGATGGTTCTGCGCAAGTCCCTGGACATGCAAGCGGCGGGCGCTGTTCAGTTGATCCAGGCCTTGCCCTCGCCGCCGCCCCTGGCTACCTCGGGCACGTTGGGTACCCAGTTGAACGAAGTCGCCTGATCGGCGTCTTCCTGACTCACGCCGCGCGGTGGGTGTCGCCCTCGGTGGCCACCCAAGACCGGATGCGGTAGCGCAGCCCCGTCCGGCTGGTTTGCCAGACCTCGGGCCCGTTGACCCGCCACCCTGGGCCCAGCGGAGGGAAGTGGGTGTCGGCCTGCGGATACACCTCGTCCACTTCGGTCAGCACGATCTGGCTGGCGTGAGGCAGCGCCAAGCGCCACAGCTCGGCGCCGCCGATGACCCACAACACGGGCTCCGCGGCACACAAGGCCAGGGCGTCGCTCAGGGAGCGCGCTGTTTCAGCGCCGGGCACGGCGTCGCCCCGCGTCATCACCAGGTTGCGCCGGCCCGGCAGGGGACGGAAGCGCTCGGGCAGGCTCTCCCAGGTCTTGCGGCCCATCAGCACCGGCTGGCCCAGGGTGGTCGCCTTGAAGTGGGCCAGGTCCTCAGGCAGGTGCCACAGAAGGGCGTTGCCCGCGCCCACCTCGCGCTGGCGGCCCATGGCCGCGATGAGACGAAGCTCGGTCATACGGCCACCGGTGCTTTGATCAAGGGGTGGTGCTGGTAGTCCACCAGCTCGAAGTCGTCGAGTTCGTAATCGAACAAGCTGGCGGGGCGGCGCTTGATGCGCAGCGTGGGGAAGGGGTAGGGCGTACGGGCCAGTTGGGTTTCTACCTGCTCGGTGTGGTTGCTGTAGAGGTGGCAGTCGCCACCCGTCCAAATGAAGTCGCCCACGTCCAGGTCGCACTGCTGGGCCAGCATGTGGGTCAGCAGCGCGTAGCTGGCGATGTTGAAGGGCACGCCCAAAAAGATGTCGGCGCTGCGCTGGTACAGCTGGCAGCTGAGCTTGCCGTCGGCCACGTAGAACTGGAACAGCGCGTGGCAGGGCATCAGGGCCATCTGCGGCAACTCGGCCACGTTCCAGGCGCTGACGATCAGGCGGCGGCTGTCGGGGTTGGCTTTGATTTGCTGGATCAGGTCGCTGATCTGGTCGATGTGACCGCCGCCTGGTGTGGGCCAGCTGCGCCATTGCACGCCGTACACGGGGCCGAGCTCGCCGTCTTCGCGCGCCCACTCGTCCCAGATGGTGCAGCCGCGCTCTTGCAGCCACTTCACGTTGCTGTCGCCGCGCAGGAACCACAGCAACTCCAGCACGATGCTCTTCCAGTGCACCTTCTTGGTGGTGACCAGCGGAAAGCCCTCGTTCAGCGGGAATCGCATTTGGTAGCCGAACACCGACTTGGTGCCGGTGCCGGTGCGGTCGCCCTTGGGCACGCCGGTGGTGTGCACGTAGCGCATGAAGTCTTCGAAGGTGGTGCGGGTGAGACGGGTCATCAGAAACCACCAAACAAGGTGTCGAGGGCGTTGGAAATCACGGTGGCCTGCGCGCGCAGGCTCACCACCGGTTGGCGCAGCAGCTGCACAGGCAAGGCGCCGATGGCGGCGGTGTCGAGCACCACGGCGGTGTCGCCGATCAGGAAGATGGGGTTCAGGCCGCGTGCCGGCTTGCCGAACAGGCCTTCAGCGCGCAGCGGCGCCATCACGCGCGTGCCCAGTCCGCTGATGTAGTCGTTTTGCAGGTCCAGCAGGAAGGGCGTGACAGCACGCTCGCCGGGCTCGGGGTTGGGGTAGACGTCGTAACGCGCCACTCACAGCCCCTTGGCGAAGCTGCGGTACTGCGCCAAGGGCAGGCCTTCGCGTTCGATGCGCGCGTTGTAGTCGGCAATCGCCTCGCGGTTGTCCTCGTTCCAGCGTTGCCAATAGCGGCGCTGCACCTCGGCGGCCAGCAACTCGTCCACGGTGGCCGAGATGTTCATGCCGAGTTCTTTGGCGGTGTCCAGCACCTTGGCGTTGAGGGTCAGGTTGGTAGCGCGCTTGGGGCCGTCGTCGAATCGGAGCATGGCAAACCTCCAGCAAACATGCGCATGGATTATGTGGGTTGCTGCCGAGTTGGGGGAATCCCGGGGCTGTATTGGAGTCGACTACATTCGTAAATGCAATTTTGTTTACAAGCGTAGTCAAACCATGATCAGCGACGCCGAAGCGCAAGTGATGGAGGTGCTGTGGCAGGAGCAGCCCTTGTCGGCCGACGAGGTGGCCGACCGGCTGGCCCAACGCCCCGACGCGCCCGATTGGCAACTCAGCACCGTCAAGACTTTGCTGGGCCGCCTGATGGGCAAGCAGGCCGTGGCGGCCGACAAAGACGGCCGGCGCTTTTTGTACCGACCGCTGCTGCAGCGCGCCGACTGGGTGGCGCAGCAATCGGGCAGCCTGCTGGACCGCCTGTTTGGCGGGCAATTGGCGCCGCTGGTGGTGCAGTTTTCGAGCCAGCGCAAGCTGACGCCGGAGGACCGCGCGGCCTTGGAGAAGCTGCTGAGGGAGCAGGGCGATGACTGAGCTACTGCTTCTGCTTCTACTGAACGGCCTGGTCCTGGGCACGCTGCTGCTGAGCGCGGCCCTGCTGCTGGTGGCCCTGCTGCGCTGGCCCTTGCGCCGCCTGGCAGGCGCGCAGGCGCAGTACCAGCTCTGGCTGCTCGTGCCGGCCGTGCTGCTTGCCGCCGGTCTGGCGGCCCTGCAGCCGCAGCGGCCGCTGCGCTGGCAGATCGATCTGCCCGAGGCCGACTGGTCGGCGCCGCTGACGGCGGTGGTCGAACCGGTCGCCGCCGCCGCACCACTGGCCGAGCCCTCGGTGCCGCTGCTGCCGCTCCTGCTGCTGGGCGCCTGGCTGCTCGGCGCCCTGGTCTGCGCAGCCGTCTGGAGCCAGGGCCAGCGCCGTCTGCTGCGCGCGCCTCGCCTGGCCGCGGGGGGCAGCGCCGCCCTGGTCGGCGCCTGGCGCCCGCGCCTGCGTCTGCCGACCGACTTCCGCAGCCGCTTCCCGGCGCCTGAGAGGCGCCTGATCCTGCTGCACGAGCGCCTGCACGCCGAGCGCGGCGACACGCGCTGGCTGCTGCTCGCGCTCAGCCTGCTGGCGCTGCAATGGTTCAACCCCCTGGCCTGGTGGGCGCTGCGCCGTCTGCGTGCCGACATGGAATTGGCCTGCGATGCGGCCCTGCTGCGCCGCCATCCCGGGCAATTGAAGAGGTACCGCCAGGCCCTGCTGCGCGCCGAAGGCTTCGCGGCGCGTTTGCCCCTGAGCGCCACCCCCTGCTCCTCCCATCCCCTGTTTGAAAGGCTGAGCATGCTGCCCTTGCATTCCCTGCAGACCCCGCGCCGCTGGTGCGTTACCGCGCTGATCGCCGTGTCGGCCGGTTTTGCCTATGCGGCCAAGCCGGCCGTGACGCCTGCCGTGCCCGCCGTGTCCACCCTGCAGGTCGCCGCCGCGCCGGCAGCTCCCAGCGCTGCCACGCCGGTGCTGCCGGCCGCGGCACCCAAGCCGGCGCCGGCAAGGCCCAGCCCCAAAGCGAAGGCGCCGCCCGCCGTGCCGGCTTTGACGGCGCTAACACCGCCCGCAGACGCAGCGCCGCCGCCATCCCAGCCCTTGCTGCGCACCGACGTGAAGCTAACGATCGGCGGTCAGGCCCTGGAAGAAGTCGTGTTGCTGGAGGCCTTTGACAAGAGCAGCAAGCGCCGCTTCACGATGCCCAACGGTCAGGAGCTGGAGCTGGAACTGCGCGGCCTGCCTGCCGACGAGACGCGCTTCCCCAAGGATTCCATCCAGATGACGATTGGCGTGGTCAATTTGAGCACCGGCGAGGTGCTGGCCAAGCCGCGGCTGGTGACAGGTAACGGAATTGAAGCCAGTGTCGAGCGCAGCGTGGCGCGCAAGGATGGACAGCCCGACCAGGATGCCATCCGCATCGATCTGTTGGCGCGCAAGGTGCACAGCGCCGAGCCCGACGCCGAGGCGGCGCGCGCCAGCCTGATGCGCGACATCGAGGCCGGCCGCGCGCCGGCCCCCTTCAAGCGCTGAACTGCAAGGCCGCCAGCTGCGCGTAAGCCCCGCCCCGGGCCACCAGCTCGGCGTGCGTGCCCACCTCCACCACGCGGCCGTGCTCCAACACCACGATGCGGTCGGCGTGCTGCACGGTGGCCAGGCGGTGGGCGATCACCAGGGTGCTGCGGCCGCGCATCGCGGCGTCCAAGGCCTGCTGCACAAGGCGCTCGCTTTCGGCATCCAGCGCGCTGGTGGCCTCGTCCAGCAGCAGCAGCGGTGGGTTCTTCAGCATGGCGCGGGCGATGGCGATGCGCTGGCGCTGGCCGCCTGAGAGCCGCACGCCGCGCTCGCCCAGGAAGGTGTTGTAGCCCTCGGGCAAGGCGGTGATGAAGTCGTGGGCGTGGGCGGCCTGGGCGGCGGCGATGACCTCGGCTTCGGTCGCATCGGGCCGGCCGTAGCGGATGTTTTCCAGGGCGTTGGTGCTGAACAAGACGCTTTCCTGCGGCACAAAGCCGATGCGCGCTCGCAGGTCCTGCAGGCTCAGCGCAGCGATGGGCAGGCCATCCAGTTCGATGGCGCCGGACTCGGGCTCGTAAAAGCGCTGCAGCAGCTGGAAAACGGTGGTCTTGCCCGCACCACTGCTGCCCACCAGGGCCACGGTTTCCCCGGGAGCCAGGTCCAAACAGAAGTCCGCCAAAGCCAGCGTGTTCGGGCGCGAGGGGTAGCGGAAGTTCACCCCCCGCACGCGCAGCGTGGCGCCCGCCCCTGCGGGTGGTGGTGTTTGGGGGTGCGTGGCCTCGGCCACAGGCGACTGGCTTTCCAAGAGCTCCACCAGGCGCTCCGTGGCGCCGGCCGCGCGCAGCAGGTCGCCCCAGACCTCGGCCAGCACGGCCACGCTGCCCAGCAGCAGCACCACGTACACCACGGTTTGGGCCAGGTGCCCGGCGCTGATGGTGCCGGCCAGCACAGCCTGCGTGCCCTGGTAAAGCCCCCACAGCATGGCGGCAAAGTTGGCCACGATGACGAAGGCGATGAGCAGGCCGCGCACCTTGGCCCGGCGTTTGGCGGTGTCGAAGGCAGCCTCGGTGGCTTGACTGAAGCGAGCCGCCTCGCGGGCCTCTTGCGTGTAGCTCTGGACCACCGGGATGGCGTTGAGCACTTCGCCGGCGATGGCCGAGGCATCGGCCACCTTATCCTGGCTGTCGCGACTCAAGGACCGTACGCGCCGGCTCCAAATCAGCGTCGGGGCCAGCACCAGGGCCAGCACGCCCAGGACTTGACCCATCACCACCGGGTTGGTGGCGATCAGCATCACCAGGGCACCCAGGGCCATCAGCGCGTTGCGCAGCCCCATGCTCAAAGACGACCCGACCACGGTTTGCACCAGGGTGGTGTCGGTGGTCAGGCGGCTGAGCACTTCCCCTGTGCGGGTGGTCTCGAAGAAGCCTGGACTGTGACCGATCACGCGGGCATAAACGGCGCTGCGCACATCGGCCGTGATGCGCTCACCCAGCCACGTGACCATGTAATAGCGGCTGGCGCTGAGCACCCCCATGGCCACCCCAACGCCCATCAGCAGCCCGAAGTGGTGGCGCAAGGCCATCAACTGGTCTTCGCGGTTCTGGGGCAGCAGTCCGGCGTCGATCAGGCGGCCCAGCACGGCAGGGAACAGCAGCGTGGTCAGGGCGGCCAGCACCAGGAAGACGCCGGCCATGGCGATGCGCCCCCGGTAAGGGCGCAGGAAGGGCAACAAACCGCGCAAAGCACGCGGGCTTTGGGCTTTGGGGCGTTCGGAGGACAAGGATGCAGCAGAGGAGGCCATGGGGCGCATGTTGCCGCAGCCGAGGCCGTCGCCCTGAAAGCCACGGGGGCAGACCGCGCGGAGACCCGCCCGGTGGGGCCGATCACTCCTTGGCGAAACGGAGCACCTGCCCACCCTGGCGCAACACCAGCGCCGGGGCCGGGCCTTCGGCGCCCTCGAATTCGATCTCCAGCGGCGTGACCCGGGCGAAAAACACCCTGGGCGCCTTGGCAAACAGGGCGAATTCGCCCTGGCCCGTGGCTTGTGCCAACAGCTCGGCGCCTCGCGCGCGCACCGTGAGCTTGAAACGTGGGTTGAGCGCATACACGCCCGCCAAGGCGGCCAGGGCTTCGGGCGCGATGGTCACAGCGGGCTGCTGCAGGGCGGCGACTTGGGCTTGCTTTTCGGCGGCCACATCGCGCAGGGGCTGGCTGGGGTTGAGCAGGTGCCGCGCCAAGTCGTTCACCACCACCATGGCATTGGCCAGCGCCAGCGCGCCACGGCGCTCTATGAGGTTCAGCCACAAAGAGGACGAAAACCCGTAAGTGCCGCCATCGTGCGTGGCCAGGTTCAGGCTGGGCACCAGCATCCACCCCAAGCCCATGCGGGCGTTGGGCGCGGGGCCCAGGTCGCTGTGCACCTGCAGCGCTAGAGAGAACGCCGCAAGCAGCGGGTGCTCAAAGCCCCCCAAGGCGGCTTGGCCGTAGCGGGCCAACTCCGCCGCGCTGGCACGCACCGCGCCCGCACCTGCCAGCGCCAAGAAATGCCAACCGGGCACGGGTTGACCCAACGGGTTGTGACCCTGGGTTGCTTCGGCCGCCGCCGCACTCGGCGTGGCCACCTCCATGCCTTGCAGGCCCAAGGGGTTGAACAAGCGCTGCCGGAGCCAATCGGCCACGCTCAGTTGCGCTTGGCGTGCCAGCACCCAGGCCAGCAGGCCATAGCCAAAGTTGCTGTACTCCCACTGCGCGTCGCGCGCCCGTGTGGGCTGGTACTGGCGCACCGCCTTCAGCAGTGCAGCGGAGTCGTAATGCGCGTAAGGGTCGGCCGGGTTGGGCACGGCCGTGGGGTCGAGGTTGCCTGGCAGCCTTGGCAAGCCGCTGCGGTGCGTGGCCAGGTCGACGAGGCGGATCGGCGCATCGGCGCTGTCGCGCAAGCGCAGCCCGTCCGGCAACAGGCTTTCGACGGTTTGATCCAAGGCGACCTCGCCACGCAGCACGGCATCGGCGAGCAGCACACCCACCATGGTCTTGGTGATCGACCCGATCTCGAAGCGGTGTCGCGCCGGGTCGATGGCTTCGCCCCCCAGGCGGATCAGGCCGGCGGCGGCCAAATCCATGGCAGTGGCGTCAAAGCGGGCCACTGCCAGTCCCATGCCCTCGAGGCGCACGCGCTGCTGCAGCAGGCGGGTGATGTCTTCCGTCGACACGGCGGCCACCACGGCGGAAAGGTGCATGCAGGGAAGCAATGCGCCGGCTTGCACCAGGCGGCGACGGGAGAGGGCGGTGCGGTTCATGACGACTCCGAATCGGGCGACGGGTTCTGCGCAGGGGCTTGGGTCGGCGCTGGGCGTGCCTTGGGGGCGCCGAGCTTGATGCCGCGCTTGGCCAAAGCCTCGCGCAGCAGCACCTCCGCCTGGGCGTTGGCGCTGCGCAGCTCCTGCGCCGCGAGGCGTTCGACCTCGGCCCACAGCGCGGGGTCCACGCGCAGGGCAAAGGCTTTTTTGTCGGGGCTGGCCATGGCTTCGCCTTAGTGCGTCTCGCCAGGTCGACGAGGGCGACGAGGAACCGTCGGGGCGACTGGCTCTTTGGGCGGCGCGGGAAACATCGCCAAGGCACGCCAGATCCACGCCGCAAACGCCAGCCCCAGCAGAGCGGCGCACCCCAACCAAACCTCGATCGGCACTTGCGGCCCACTGGGCTGGCTTTGGAAGAGAACGTAGAGGTGCATCCCTGCCATGAGCGTCAGCACCTGCAAACCCAGCCCGCTGACGTGGGTGGCCATGCGTTCGACGGAATCGTGGCGCCGGTCGGGGTGCATCCAGTAGGCCTTGTGCGGCAGGTTCAGCAGGTCGGGAGAGGTGTGACCGATCCATGCGATGAAGCGATGGCTGCAAAGCCATGTCTGTGCCAAGACGAACACCATGATGCCCATATAGAGCGCACGTGGTGCTTCTTTCCCTGGGTCACCCACCATGGGAGGCAGCAAGGGGTAGCTCAGCAGAAGGCCGAGCATCGCCAGTGCCCAGCCCAAACTGAAGGCGCGCCGCATGTCAGGTGTACAGCGTGCCCGTGTTCACCACCGGCTGCGTCTCGCGGTCGGAGCACAGCACCACCAAGAGGTTGCTCACCATCGCGGCCTTGCGCTCGTCGTCCAGGGTGACGATCTCGCGCTCGCTCAGGCCTTTCAGTGCGGCTTCCACCATGCTCACGGCACCGTGCACGATCTTGGCCCGCGCGCTGATGATGGCCTCGGCCTGCTGGCGGCGGAGCATCACCTGGGCGATCTCCGGCGCATAGGCCAGGTGGCTGATCTTGGCGTCGAGCACGTCGACGCCAGCGTCGCCGAAGCGGGCCTGCAGTTCGTGCTTCAGGGCCTCGGCCACGGCCTCTTGACCGCCGCGCAAGGTGATGGCGCCGACGTCGATGTCCTGGCCCTCGTCATAGGCGTAGCAGGTGGCCAGGTGGCGGATGGCGGCCTCGGCCTGCACGCGCACATAGGCCTCGTAGTCGTCCACCTGGAACATGGCCTGCGCTGAATCTCGCACGCGCCACACCACCACGGCGCTGATCTCGATGGGGTTGCCACGCTGGTCGTTCACCTTCAGCACCGGGGCGTTCAGGTTGCGGTCGCGCAAAGAGATCTTCCTTTTGATGGCCAGCGGGTTGGCCCAGCGCAGGCCCGCCTTGCGGTCGCTGCCGGTGTAGGCGCCGAACAGGTTGAGCACGGCCGCCTGGTTGGGTTGCAACATGTACAGGCCGGCCAGCGTCACGAGACCCAGAATCACGGCCAACACGCCGACCAGAAGCGCGCCCGAGCGGAAGCTGGCGATGGCCAGGCCCAGGAGGAGCAGGCCGACGACGACCATCAAGTAGCCGTCGGTGGCGTTGGCGCGCTTTTCTTGCACGTGGGCTCGGGTCGGGGCGTTCATGGCAGGTCCTGGCTTGGGATCAAAGTGATATCACTTTAATCGCAATCCATGCTGCTGCGCAAGCGCACTCTTTCGCCAGCGGTGCCAGCCCGTGCTGCAGCACGGGCCCGACAGCCGGCGCGGCCGTCAGAAGATCAGCAGACTGAGGCCGTAAAAGATGGCCGCGATGAAGGCCGCCGCCGGGATGGTGACGATCCAGGCCAGCACGATGTTGCCGGCCAGGCCCCAGCGCACCGCCGACGCATTGCGCACAGAACCCACGCCGAAGATGGCGCCGGTGATGGTGTGGGTGGTGGAGACCGGCACGCCCAGGGCCGTGGCCAGGAACAGCGTGGCGGCACCGCCGGTCTCCGCACAGAAGCCCCCCACGGGCTTGAGCTTGGTGATGCGCTGACCCATGGTCTTCACGATGCGCCAACCGCCGAACAGCGTGCCCAGGCCAATGGCGATGTAGCAGGACCAGATCACCCAGCCCGGGGGCATCTTGGCACTGGCCTGCACATAACCCGAGGAGATGAGCAGCAGCCAGATGATGCCGATGGTCTTCTGCGCGTCGTTGCCGCCATGGCCCAGCGAATACAAACCGGCCGACACCAGCTGCATGCGCCGGAAACCCTTGTCCACACGCAGCGGTGAACTGCGCCTGAAGATCCAGGCCACGGCCACCATGATCAGCGAGCCGAACAAAAAACCGAGCATCGGCGAGATGAAGATGAAGGCCACGGTTTTCAGCAAGCCGCTGGCCACCAGCGGGCCGCTGCCGGCCTTGGCCAACGTGGCACCCACCAAACCGCCGATCAGCGCGTGCGAACTGCTGGACGGGATGCCGAACCACCAGGTCAGCACGTTCCAGGCGATGGCGCCGAGCAGCGCGCCGAAGATGACGTGCTGGTCCACCACCGACGGGTCGACGATGCCCTTGCCGACGGTGGCGGCCACCTTCAGCTGGAACACCGCGATGGCGATGACGTTGAAGAAGGCGGCAAACGCCACGGCGTGCTGCGGTTTCAGCACGCCCGTGGACACGACGGTGGCGATGGAGTTCGCCGCGTCGTGGAAGCCGTTCATGAAGTCGAAAGCCAGTGCCAGCAGCACCAGCATGACGACCACCCAAAAGCCCGTGGCCATGGTTTCCATGTCAGAACCCGGCGCTCAGGAGTTCTCGAGCACGATGCCTTCGACCAGGTTGGCCACGTCCTCGCACCGGTCGGAGATGGACTCCAGGTGTTCGTACACGGCCTTCAGCTTGATCAGCTCGCGCGTGTCCACCTCTTCGCGGAACAGGCGCGACATGGCCGCGCGCATGATGCGGTCGGCATCGCTTTCCAACTGGTCGATCTCTTCGCAGGTCTTGAGCGCCGACTCGGCCACCGCCGCCACACGCAACTTGGGCAGCAGGGTCACCACGTGCTGGACCCGTTCGCAGCAGCGCACCGACACCTCGGTCAGGCGCAGCACGTCATCGCCGACGGTCTGCAGGTTGTACAGCGACATCACCTCGGAACTGTCTTGCAGCAGGTCCAGGATGTCGTCCATGGCGTTGATCAGGCCGTGGATCTGCTCGCGGTCCAAGGGCGTGATGAAGGTGCGGTGCAACGCGCGGTTCACCTCGGCCGTCACCCGGTCGGCGTTGCGCTCGGCGGTGCCCACGGCGGCCGCGTACTTCTCGCGCAGGTCCGGGTCGGCGTAGTGCTGCACCATGCTCATGAAAGCCCGGGCACCTTCAGCGATGTGCGCCCCGTGCTCGTTGAACATCTCGAAGAAATTGCCTTCTTGCGGCAGCAGCTTGCCAAAGAACATCGGTGGGGCTCTCGCGGTGGTGACGGGGCTGGCAGGCAGCCGCCGAAAACCCCAGATTCTAGGAGGTCATTGGTCGCATGACATTTTTGTGACACCCACCCGTTCGTCCACGGCTCAGGCGCGGAAGATGAAGTACACCGCGCCCACCAAGCACAAACCGGCCCACAGGTAGTCCAGCTTCAGCGGCTGCCCCATCACCAGCACAGCGAAGGGCACAAAGACCAGCAGGGTCAGCACCTCCTGGCCGATCTTCAGCTGCGCCAGGCTCAGCCCACCGGCGTAACCGATGCGGTTGGCCGGCACCTGCAGCAGGTATTCGAACAGGGCGATGCCCCAGCTGACCAGCGCCGCCACCCACCAGGCGCGCCCACCCAGGCTTTTCAGGTGGCCGTACCAGGCCCAGGTCATGAACAGGTTGGACAGCAGCAGCAGGCCGAAGGTCTGCACCACCACCGGCAGCTGGGTGAAGAAGCTCATGGCAGACGCTCCACGGTCTGGTCGGCCACCGCGGGCAAGGCCTGGTCCAGGCGCCCCAGCGTCGGGTGCCAGGCCTCCGGCCACAGTTCGAGCAAAGGCCGCAACACGAAGGCACGCTGGTGCAGCCGCGGATGGGGCAAGGTCAGGCGCGGCGTGTCCAGCACCAGCCCGCCCAGCAGCAACAGGTCCAGGTCCAGCGTGCGCGGCGCGTGGTGGTACGGACGCTCACGACCGTGGCTTTGTTCAATGGCCCACAAGGCTTCCAGCAAGGCCATGGGCGCCAGCGTGCAGCGCAATTCGGCCACGGCGTTGAAGAAATCGGGCCCTTGGGCCTGCACCGGCGCACTGCGCCACAGCGATGACACACGCACGGCAGACACGCCCGGCACCGCGGCCAGGTCCATCCAGGCCCGGCGCAGCGTGGCTGGGGCATCGCCGAGGTTGGCCCCCAGCCCCACGTAGGCCAGCGGCGCTGCGGCGTCCACGCGGGGCGCCGGGTCAGGCGGCCGACGCGCCGCCGCCGGCACCGCCGCCAGCACCACCCGGCTTGCGCCGGCGGCGGCGGCGCTTGCGGGCCGGCGGGCGGGCACCATCGCCCGCGGTCGGTTCGGCCTCGCCCGTGTCGTCGTCACCGTCGTCGTCCGCCGAATCGGCCTCGGCACCCTCGGCGTCAGGGGCGGGCGCGACATCGGCGGGCGCACCGCCGCGTGCAGGCTTGGGCGCGCCGCCCTTGCGACGGCCCGCTTGGCTGGCCTTCAGCTCGTCGAGCATGGCCTCGCGCTCTTCGTCGCTGCCCAGGTGGAAGTCTTCCCACCAGTCGGCCAGCACGCCCGGCAAGTCGCGTGCGTCGGCGCGCCGCCGCAGGATATCGTCGCCGGCGCGGAAGCGCAGCTGGTTCACCAGCGACATCGCCGAGCTCGGCGTGCGGCGCTCGAAGCGCGGCTGCATCAGCCAGATCTCGCGCATGTCGCCGCCCAGCTTGCCGCGGCCGGAGATGTCGCCGATGCGTGCGTCGAACACCGCGTCCACCGCTTGCTGCAGCGCCGGCAACGGTGCTTCGCCGCCGTTGCGCAGCGTGGTCCAGCGCGCCTGCACGTCGTGCCACAGCATGCAGGCCAGCATGAAGCTGGGCACGACAGCACGGCCATCGGCCACGCGGTCATCGGTGTTCTGCAAGGCCTGGCGCACAAAGGCTTCGCGCTCCGGATGCGGCTTGCGGGCGTTGAAGGCAGCCTCCAACACCGGGAAGATGGGCACGGCCCCGCCCAGCAAACCCAACGTCTTCATCGATTCGATGCTGCGCAGCGCGTGGCCGGTCTGCAGCAGCTTGATCATCTCGTCGAACAAACGCGAGATGGGCACGTTGGCCAACAGCGGCAACGCCGGCGCAATGGCCCGGTGCGTGGCCGGTTCGATGTTGAAGCCCAGCTTGGCGGCAAAACGCGTCACGCGGATGATGCGCACCGGGTCCTCGCGGTAGCGCGTCTCGGGGTCGCCGATCATGCGCAGCACCCGCGCGCGCGCATCGGCCAGGCCGCCGTGGAAGTCCACCACCACGCGGTTCAGCGGGTCGTAGTACATGGCGTTGATGCTGAAGTCGCGGCGGGCCGCGTCTTCGATCATCGGGCCCCAGACGTTGTCGCGCAGCACCCGGCCGCTGGCGTCCACCGCGTGGTCCTTGCTGGCGGGCGCGGCCTTGGGTGCGCCCTCGGCCGCAGGGGCCTCGGTGGCGGCCGGGTCCATGTAGGCACGGAAGGTCGAGACCTCGATCACCTCGTGCTCGCGCCCACGCCCGAAGACCACGTGCACCAGACGGAAGCGGCGGCCGATGATGAAGGCCCGACGGAACAAGGCCTTCACCTGTTCTGGCGTGGCGTCGGTGGCCACGTCGAAGTCCTTGGGCCGCAGGTTCACCAGCAGGTCGCGCACCGCGCCGCCCACGATGTAGGCTTCGTACCCGGCCTCTTTCAAGGTGCGCACCACGCGCACGGCGTTGTCGTCCAGCAGCGCGGGGTTGATGCCGTGCACCTCGGCGGGAATGTCCACGCGCTGGCCCAGCGGCATGGCCGGCGGCGCGGCGGGCTTGTCGGCGGCCTTGTTGCCCAGCAGGCGGTCGATGAATTTCTTGATCATGTGAACAGGTCCAGGACAGGCCAGCCACGCTGCTGCGCGATGCTGCGCAGGCCCTGGCCGGGGTTGGTGGCCACCGGGTGGCTCACGAACTCGAGCAGCGGCAGGTCGTTGGTGGAATCGCTGTAGAAGGTGCAGCGCTCGAAATCGGCCAAGCTCTGCCCACGCCCGGCCAGCCAGGCCTGCACGCGCACGATCTTGCCCTCACGGAAGGACGGCGTGCCCGCGATGCGGCCGGTGTAGCCGCCGTCGGTGTCGCGCTGCAGGTCGGTGGCGATCAAGGTCTCGAAGCCGAACAGCTGGGCGATGGGCGCGGTGACAAAGGCGTTGGTGGCCGTCACCAGCGCCATCTGGTCGCCAGCCGCGCGGTGGCGCTGCACCAAGGCTTGTGCCGCCGGGTGCAGGTCGGGGCGCACCACTTCGTCGATGAAGCGCTGCTGCGCGGCCTGCAGCTCGGCGGCCGGGCGCGCACGCCAGGGGCCGGTGGCGAAATCGACATAGGCGTCGATGTCCAGCGTGCCGGCCAGGTACTGCGCGTAGAAGTGGTCGTTGCCCGCGCGGTGGGCCACGGGGTCGGCCCAGCCCAGCTGCACCAGGAATTCGCCGAAGGCGTGGTCGGAGTCACCGGGCAACAGGGTGCCGTCCAGGTCAAACAGGGTCAGGTTCAAGCGTCGGTGCTTTCTTCAGCGAGCATGGTTTTCAGCAGCGGCACGGTGACGGCCCGGCCGCGCGCCAAGGCGAATTCGTCCAGCCGGTCCAGCAAGTCCATCAGGTGCTTCAGGTCGCGCGTGAAGCGCGTGAGCAGGAAGTCCATCACCTCGTCGGACAGCAGCACCCCGCGGCGGTCGCCCTCGCGGCGCAGTGCGGCGCGGGTCTCGGCTTCGCTGAGCGGCTCCATCGCGAACACGTGGCCCCAGCCCAGGCGCGTGCGCAAGTCGTCGCGCAAAGGCAGGTCCACCGGGGGCAGGCGGCCGGCGGCCACGACCTGCACAGCTTCGGTGACAGCGTCCACAAACAAGGCAAACGCAGCGTGCTGCTCGGCGGGATCGAACTCGTCGCAACGGTCGAGCACCACCAGCGACCAATCGGCCTGCAAAGGCCAGGGCAGCGGCGTGCCGGCGGCGAACCAGCCCACACGCTGGCCCGCCTGCTGGCGCTGGTGGACCAAGGCGCGCAGCAGGTGGGTCTTGCCACTGCCCGAAGCCCCCCACAGGTAGACGGGCGCGGCCACGCCCTGCAACTGCAGCAGGTGCTGCACGGCCGGCGCATTCGCCCCCGGCAGAAAGCTGTCGAAGGTGGGCGTGGTCTCCAGCCCAATGGGCAGGGGGATCTGCTTCATGGCTTGGGCGCCCACCTCAATGCAGGTGCGAGGGCCAAGACCCCGCCTGCGGCGCGCGCAGCAGCAGGTCGGACAACAGGGCCTGCAGACGGCCGGCGTCGGGCGCATCGGGCTGGGCACGCAGGTAGGCACCCAGGTCTTGCGCCGCTTCGGCCCAGTGGCCCATGTCGGCGTGCAGCAAGGCGAGGTCGCGGCGCTCCGCGGGCTGTTGCGGCAGCAGCAACACCAGGCGCTGCTGCACGGCCAACCAGGCCGGCAGGTCGCGCGCGCTGCGGTGGATCTCGCGCAGGTTGTGCAACATGCGCGCCAGCGTGTCGCGCGGCTGCGCCGCCTGCAGGAACAGCCCCAGCGGCACCTCGTCGTCGCCCACCAGACCGTGGCGTTGGCGGTAGGGCTGCAGGCGCTCGTCCAGGTCTTCGCGCGACAAGCTCTGGCCGTTGAAGGGGTCGATGACCACCTCGCCGCGCGGCATGCGCAGCTTCACCAGGAAGTGCCCCGGGAAGGACACGCCCTCGGCCGGCAAACCGCACTGCCCCGCCATTTCCACGTACAGCACGGCCAGCGAAATGGGGATGCCGCGCCGCGCGTTCAACACCTCGGGCAGGTAGCTGTTGCGGGGGTCGTAGTAGTCGTTCACGTTGCCGGCAAAACCCAGCTCGTGGAAGAAATAGCGGTTGAACAGGCGCAGGCGCTGCAGCGGCGCCTGGTCGGCCGGCTGGCGCTGCACAAAGCGCGCCGACAGCGCATCCACCTTCGAGAGC
This sequence comes from Rubrivivax sp., assembly GCA_046318395.1. Taxonomy (GTDB): domain Bacteria; phylum Pseudomonadota; class Gammaproteobacteria; order Burkholderiales; family Burkholderiaceae_C; genus Rubrivivax. The sequence goes on along the minus strand of JBKCUM010000049.1, from coordinate 38,750 downwards.
ACCGCCTGCACGTCCACGTCGGGGCAGGCGTACATCGACAACGCCACCGCCGCTTCCAGCAAGGGCAGACCAGCGTCGTCGGCCACCAGCGCGGCGAAATACTGCAGGGCCGTGGGGGCCTGGACGTACAGCGGGTTCACCATGGGCCTTCAGTGTAGGTCAGCCGCGGCGGGCGAACTGCCGCAGCTTCAGGCCGGTGGCCAGCAGCACGGCGAAGTACAGCGCCGCCACCGCCGCCAGCACGGCCGCCATCAGGCCCGCCCGACGCAGCGGCTGCGCCTGCAGGGCCAACCAATCGAAGTGCTGACCGGCCAGGTGCAGCGCCACCCCCACCGCGGCACACGCCAGGACCACGCGCACCGCGAACAGCGCCCAGCCCGGCTGCGGCCGGTAGACACCACCACGCAGCAGGCCGAACAACAACAGGCCGGCGTTCAGCAACGCGGCCACGCCGATGGACAGCGTGAGGCCGGCGTGCGAAAACCAGGGCACGAACGCCAGGTTCATCAGCTGCGTGAGCACCAGCACCAGCACAGCGATCTTCACCGGCGTGCGCGTGTCCTGCCGCGCATAGAAGCCCGGCGCCAGCACCTTGATGGCGATCAGCCCCAGCAGGCCCACGCCCCAGCCCGTCAGCGCCGCCACAGTCTGCGCCACGTCGCGCACGCTGAAGGCGCCGTAGTGGTAGAGCACGGCCACCAAGGGCTCGCCGAACACCAGCAGCGCCACGGCGCAGGGCAAGGCCAGCAGCAGTACCAGGCGCAGGCCCCAGTCCAGCAAACCCGCGTAGGCCACCCCGTCGCCACACCCTTGCGCCGCCGACAGTTGCGGCAGCAGCACGACACCCAGGGCCACACCCAACAAGCCGGTGGGGAACTCCATCAGGCGGTCGGCGAAGGTCACCCAAGACACCGCGCCCACGGCCACATGCGAAGCAATCTGCGTGTTGATCAACAGCGACACCTGGGCCACCGACACACCCAGCAGCGCCGGCGCCATGCCCCGCATCACACCCTTGACGCCCGGGTGGCGCCAGGCGGCCAGCAACTTGGCCGGCGTGTGCGCGATGCGCGGCATCAGGCCCAGGCGCAGCAGCACCGGCACCTGCACCGCCGCTTGCAGCACCCCCCCCAACATGACGCCGCCGGCCAACGCCATGATGGGCTCCAGGCCCCAAGCCTGCGCCCAGGGCGCACCCCACCAGGCGGCCGCGATGACGCTGAGGTTCAGCAACACCGGCGTGGCCGCCGGCACGGCAAACCGCTTCCAGGTGTTCAGGATGCCCGCGGCCAGGGCCACCATGGACATCAGGCCGATGTAGGGGAACATCCAGCGCGTCATCAGCGTGGCGGTGTCGAAGCGCTCCAGGCCCGACGCCATCAACCACACCAGCACCGGCGCACCCACCACGCCCAAGGCGCACACCAGCAGGAGCACCCAGGCCAGCACCGAGGCGACGGCGTCGACCAGTTGGCGGGTCGCGGCGTCACCGTCGCGCTCCCGCGTGGCCGCCAGCAGCGGCACAAAGGCCTGCGAAAACGCGCCTTCGGCGAACAACCGGCGGAACAGGTTGGGAATGCGGAAAGCGACGTTGAAGGCGTCGGTGGCGGCGCCGGCACCGAAGGTGGCGGCCACCAGTTGCTCACGCACCAGGCCCGTGACCCGCGAGGCCAGGGTGAACAAAGAAACGGTGGAGGCGGCCCGGAGCAGGTTCACGTGGTGGTGGAGAGGTCTTGTCGTTGGCGGAGCGGGGCAGGCAAGCGCCTCGCCGACATCGGTGGCCACCCCAGGCAAAACCGGATTATAGGCAGCGGCCCTGCCACGGCTTGGTGAAACCACTGTGGCGTGCTATACTCGACGGTCTTTGCACCACCTGCACACCAAATTCAAGCATGGCCACCTCGTCCAAAGCCAAGAAGAAAACCGTTCGTCTCGCCTCCGGCCGCAAGCGCGCCCGCCAGGACGTGAAACTGAACGCCCAGAACACCTCGCTGCGTTCGCGTTTCCGCACCGTGGTGAAGAACGTTGTGAAGCTGGTCGCCGCCGGTGACAAAGCCAAGGCCGTGGAAACCTTCCACGCCGCCCAAAGCGTGATCGACTCGGTCGCCGACAAGGGCATCTTCCACAAGAACAAGGCCGCTCGCCTGAAGAGCCGCTTGGCCGCCAAGGTCAAGGCGCTGGCGCTCAGCGCCTAAAGCCCTCAAGGTGGTGCGGGGCCTGCTGGTCAGGCCCGAAGACGACAAAGGCCTGCTCAGCAGGCCTTTTTCATTGCTGCCTGCATCAGCAGGCTCTTTTCATCGGGGTCCGCATCCACAGGCCCATCCGCAGACCGTCTTGACCGGTGTTCTTGGTGGACGGCGGTGCGGGTGTCGGCCCACCGTGCCATGGGCGCCCGCGCCCGCCCGGGCGTTCAGCCGGCGCCGCTGCCTTCGGCATTCACCGCCACGACGGGCAAACCGTTGTCGCGCGCGAAGTTCATGACGAAATCCCAGGCCATGGGCTCGATGCCCTTGAGCGCCTCGTTGACGATGACGCACTTCACGCCGTCCACCACGCGCGGCACGCAGTAGGGCGAATATCCGATGAATGCGCCAATGCCGCCCGCGCTGCCACCGGGGCGGAAGCTGGACATGGCACCGGCCAAGCGTTCAGCCCAGTCGCTGGGGCGGAAGGTCCGGCCGTCCGAGGTGACGCCCTGGATGTAGTACTGACGCGGTGGTTGGGTGCTCATCGAGAAGCCGGGATTGTGCCCTCAAATTGCTGCACGGCAGCACGGCAAGGCTGTCTCCTAGAATCAAGCCCCGTTTCGGCGTGCAGACCCCACAGGGCGGCACGCCGATTGTCTTCTTTGCGCCTGACAAGGAACCTTCGATGAACGCGCCCCAGCCGGCCCAACTCTCGCCCATGCCCCATGTGATGAACACCTACGGCCGCCTGCCGTTCGCGTTGTCGCACGGCCGAGGCTGCCGCGTGTGGGACACCGAAGGCCGCGAGTACCTGGACGCCTTGGCCGGTATCGCCGTCAACACCCTGGGCCACGCCCACACCAAGCTGGTGCCGGCGCTGCAAGACCAGGTGTCCAAGCTCATCCACTGCAGCAACTACTACCAGGTGCCGCTGCAGGAACAACTGGCGGCCAAGCTGTGCGAACTGTCGGGCCTGAAGGCCGCGTTCTTCTGCAACAGCGGCTTGGAAGCCAACGAAGCCGCGCTCAAGATTGCGCGCAAATTCGGGCACGACAAGGGCATCGCCCGCCCCGAGGTCATCGTCTACGAGAAGGCCTTCCACGGCCGCAGCATCGCCACGCTGTCGGCCACCGGCAACCCCAAGGTGCAGCAAGGCTTCGAGCCCCTGGTGGAAGGTTTTGTGCGCGTGCCGCTGAACGACCTGGCGGTGGTGCAGCAGGTGGCCGACACCAACCCCAACGTGGTGGCCGTGTTCTTGGAGGTTATCCAGGGTGAAGGCGGCATCAACCCCGCCACCAACGACTACCTGCGCGGCCTGCGCGCGCTGTGCGACGCCAAGGGCTGGCTGCTGATGCTGGACGAGGTGCAGTGCGGCATCGGCCGCACCGGCCGTTGGTTTGCCCACCAGTGGGCCGGCATCCAGCCCGACGTGATGCCGCTGGCCAAGGGCCTGGGCTCGGGTGTGCCCATCGGCGCGGTGGTGGTGGGCGAACGCGCCCAGCACGTGCTGGGCCCTGGCAACCACGGCACCACCTTCGGCGGCAACCCGCTGGCCATGCGGGCCGGGGTGGAAACGCTGCGCATCATGGAAGAAGACGGCCTGCTGGCCAACGCCGCGGCCATGGGCACGCTGCTGATGGACACGCTGAAAGCCCGCCTGGCCGACACCGCCGGCGTGGTGGCCTACCGCGGCGAAGGGCTGATGATCGGCGTCGAACTGGCGCGCCCCTGCGGCGTGCTGCTCACGCGCGCGGCCGACGCCGGGCTGTTGATCAGCGTCACCGCCGACCGCGTGGTGCGCCTGCTGCCGCCGCTCATCATCACCGCCGCCGAGGTGGCCGAGATCGCCGACCGCCTGGTGCCCCTGATCCAGGCCTTCCTGGCCGAGGAGGCCGCAGCATGAAGCCGGGCCACTCGCTGATGAAGCACTACCTGCAGTTCAAGGATTTCCGCGCCGAGGAATACAGCTACCTGTTCGAACGCGCGCGCACCATCAAGACGCGCTTCAAGAACTACGAGAAGTACACGCCGCTGGTGGACCGCACGCTGGCCATGATCTTCGAGAAAGCCAGCACGCGCACCCGCGTCAGCTTCGAGGCCGGCATGTACCAGATGGGCGGTTCGGTGGTGCACCTGACCACCGGCGACAGCCAGCTGGGCCGTGCTGAACCGGTGGAAGACAGCGCGCGTGTGATCAGCCGCATGGTCGACATCGTCATGATCCGCACCTTCGAGCAGGCCAAGATCGAACGCTTCGCGGCGCACAGCCGCGTGCCGGTGATCAACGGGCTGACCAACGAGTACCACCCCTGCCAGATCCTGGCCGACATCTTCACCTTCATCGAGCACCGCGGCGCCATCCAGGGCAAAACCGTGGCCTGGGTGGGCGACGGCAACAACATGGCCAACACCTGGCTGCAGGCGGCCGATGTGCTGGGTTTCAAGGTGCACGTCAGCACGCCCAGCGGTTACGAAGTCGACGCCGCCGTGGCCGGCGTGCGCAACCCCGACTGCTACCGCGTCTTCGACCACCCGCTGCAGGCCTGCGAAGGCGCCGACCTGGTGACCACCGACGTGTGGACCAGCATGGGCTACGAGGCCGAGAACGAAGAACGCCGCAAGGCCTTCGTCGACTGGTGCGTGGACGCCGAGATGATGGCCGTGGCCAAGCCCGAGGCGCTGTTCATGCACTGCCTGCCCGCCCACCGCGGCGAGGAAGTGACGGCCGAGGTGATCGACGGCCCGCAGTCCGTGGTGTGGGACGAGGCCGAGAACCGCATGCACGTGCAGAAGGCGCTGATGGAGTACCTGCTGCTGGGCCGCATCGGCTGAAGCGGGGGCGGCGCGGGCGCCTGGCGCCTGGCGCCTGCCGCTCGGCCACGTCGGGCCTCAAGTTCAGCGCTGCGGCGCCGATACCGAGGGTGTAATGTTTCACCCTCTGGAGCCCCCGATGTTCGACAAGACCCGCGTGATGGCCGTGGCCAAGCGCTTCATGGACGGCACGTCCACCGCCGAAGCCTTCTACAAAGAGATCACGCAAACGCTGGCCGAGGAGTCGGGCTGCACCCGCGCCAGCCTGTGGGTCTACCCCGACCCCCTGCTGCGCGACAGCATCCGCTGCCTGAGCCTGTACGACCGCACCGACGCCGCCTGGAGCACTGGCGCCGTGTTGGCCGACGCCGACTTCGGCCCGTACTTCGAAGCCATGCGCCGCGACAACCTGATCGTGGCCAGCGAGGCGCGTGTGCACCCCACCACCTCGTGCTTCACCGAAGCCTACTTCGAGCCGCTGGGCATCTACTCGCTGCTGGACGTGGGCATCAACATCGGCGGCGAGCCCTTCGGCCTGTTCTGCTGCGAGAACACCACCGACGTGCTGCACTGGACCGCGGAGCACACCGAGTACCTGCGCCAAGTAGGCACCTTGTTGGGCTTTGCGCTGCGCAAGGCACAAACGGCCAAGGCCACCACCGCGGCCTGAGCCTGCGGCGCGACGCTGCCGCCCTGCCCGCCTGCAGCGGCGGCAGGGGCGGTGCACCCGGCGTTCAGTAGGTGGCGCGACCGCCGCTGAGATCGAACACCGCGCCGGTGGAAAAGCTGCAGTCTTCGCTGCACAACCAGCCCACCAAAGCCGCCACCTCGGCCGGTTCCACGAAGCGGCCCATGGGGATCTTCGCCAGCATGTAGCCGATGTGCTCGGGCGTCATCTGGTCAAAGATGGCCGTGCGCGCCGCCGCCGGCGCCACGGCGTTGACCAGCACACCCTGCGTGGCCAGTTCTTTGGCCAGCGACTTCGTCAGCGCGATCAAACCCGCCTTGCTGGCGCTGTAGTGGCTGGCATTGGGGTTGCCTTCCTTGCCCGCGACCGAGGCCACGTTGACGATGCGGCCCCCACCGCCCTGCAGCATGGCCGGCACCACGTGGCGGCACACCAGGTAGGGCGCCACCAGGTTGACCTCCAGCACACGGCGCCACACCTCGGGCGCCAGCTGCCAGGTGGGCGCGTTGCCGCCGGTGATGCCCGCATTGTTGATGGCGATGTCGATGCGGCCTTCGGTGGCCATCACCTGGCGCGTGGCCTGCGCCACGGCAGCGTCGTCGGTCAGTTCCACCACCGCACCGCGCACCACGCCCAGCGCTTTCAGCGAGGCCGTGGCCAGGGCCAGTTGGTCGGCGTCGATGTCCCACAGCACCACGCGCGCGCCGCTCTTCAACAGCCGTTCGCTGATGGCGTACCCCAGGCCCTGGGCACCGCCGGTGACGATGGCCGTGCGGCCCGCCAAATCCAACTGGTTCACGCCAGGCCCTTCAAGGCCGTGGGGTGGCCACGCTGGTCCTCGATGTACTGGCGGACGATGGCCTCGAAGCTCTCATCAGGGTGCAGGCCCAGGCCGGCGGCGCGTTCGGCCCGCATGCCCCGCGGCCAGTTGGCCACGATGCCGGCGATGCGCGCATCGGGCTGCGCCACCACGCGCGCGCGCACGGCCGGGCCGGCCACGGCTTCCAGCGCCGCCAGCATCTGCGCCACGGTGACGTTCAGGCCCGGCAGGTTCATCGCCGTGCGACCGACAAAAGCCTCGCGGCTGGCTTCGAACACCGCGATCAAACCTTCCACCGTGCGCTGCGGCGACGACACCGGGTGGGCCACGTCCAGCGCCACCGGCAAGGCCGCCGTTTCGCCGGCCAAGGGCTCGCGGATGATGCCGCTGAAGAAAGAACTGGCCGCACCGTTGGGCCGGCCCGGCCGCACGGTGACGGTGGCCAGCCGCGCCGCGCGGCCGTCGATGTAGCCCTTGCGCGTGTAGTCGGCCACCAGGTACTCGCACACCAGCTTTTGCATGCCGTAGCTGGTTTGCGGCGTGGGCAGCGTGCTGTCGCTGACCACGGCCGGGAATGGCAACGCCGGGTCGGGGCCGAACACGGCGATGGAGCTGCTGAACACCAGCTTGGTGGGCGCGGCACCCTGGTTCACGCGGTGGCGCAAAGCGTCCAGCAAAGCCCGGGTGCTGTCCAGGTTGGAACGCAGGCCCAGGTCGAAGTCGGCCTCGCACTCGCCAGACACCGCGCTGGCCAGGTGGAACACACCGTCGAAGGCCTCGTCCTGCAAGGCCACGCAGCTGTCCATCAGCGGGGCCTGGCGGCCCTGCACCAGCGGGTGGGCCAGCAGGTCGGCCGGGGCCGGGAACTGGTCGGCCAGCACCAGCTGCGTCAGCTTGCGCCCGTCCAGTTGCCCCCGCGCCAGCAGCGTGCGCGCCAAGCGCGCGCCCACAAAGCCGGCGCCGCCGGTGATCAGCACTTTCATGTCTCGGCCTTTGTTTCAGAAGCCAGCTCCGGCCCGCTCTTGCGCCCTTTCAGGCGCGGTGAGGGGTCTACCAAAGAAGGCAGCTTGCGGCGCGAGGACAGCACCGCTTCCATGTCGTGGCCGGCGCCATTGATCAGGCGCAGCGCGGCGGCTTCGGCGGCCACCGGGTCGTGCGCGGCCACGGCGTCCAGCACGGCGCGGTGCAGCGGCAGCGAGGTGGCCGGGCCGTCGGGCCGCGCGGTGGACACCGCAAAGGCCGTGCGCAGCAGCGCACCCAGGGCCTTGCTCATCTGTTCGACCATGCGGTTGTGGCTGGCCTTCAGCAGGCCGTGGTGGAAGCGCAGGTCGTGCGTGACGTAGTCGCCACCGTGGTCGATGGCGGCCTTCATGCCGGCGTAAGCGGCTTCGATCTCGGCGATGTCTTCGGCCGTGGCGCGCTGGGCGGCCAGCGCCACGGCCGCGGGCTCGACGATGCGGCGCATCTCGTGCACCTCGCGCAGGAACTCCCGCGTCAGGCCGGCCTTGCTCTGCCAGGCCACCACGTCGGGGTCGAACCAGTTCCAGCCCTTGGAGGGCAGCACGCGGGTGCCCACCTTGGGGCCCGTGACCAGCAGGCCTTTGGCGACCAGGCTCTTCACGGCCTCGCGCACCACCGTGCGGCTGACGCCCAGTTCCTCGCACAGCGTGGGCTCGGGCGGGATGGCCGCGCCCGGCGCATACCGCCCCGCGACAATGGCCTCGCCCAGCAGGTCCAGCGTGTGGCCGTGCACGTTCTTCACACGGTCGGCCTGCAGCTTGGTGGCCATGGTTCAGCCGCGCACGAAAGCGGTGACCAGGGGCTGGTCGCCCACCTGGCGGCTCCAGTGGCCATGCACCTGGGGGTCGAAGCTGGCGCCGGGTGGCAGCACGTCGGCGGAATAGAAGTGCTCACCCGGGCTGAACACACGCGACACACCGCCTTGCAGGCCGATCTCCATCTGCCCGCCCAGGATGAACACCCATTGCGGGGTTTCTGTGCAGTGGAACTCGCTGCGGAAGCCCACCGGGCTGCGCCGCAGTTGCAGGCCGCCGCTGGGCATCAACGCGCTCAGCCGCGCCGCGGGCTTGCCCTCGGTCAGCGACACGGCCTGCTCCTTGAAACGGGCGCGGCCGTCGGTGTCGGTGAAAAGAATGACTTGGGTGAAGGTGTCCATGGTCGCGATTGTCCTGCGGCCGTCAGGGCCGCGTGGGGGGCCCGTACACCGGGGGCGTCACAGCGTGGCCGTGACACCCCCGTCCACGTACAGGATGTGGCCGTTGACGAAGCGGCTGGCTTCGCTGGCCAAAAACACGGCGGCGCCGGCGAGGTCTTCCACCTCGCCCCAGCGCCGGCTGGGCGTGCGGTTCAACAGCCAGGCGCTGAACTCGGGGTTGGCCACCAGGGCCGCGGTGAGGTCGGTCTTGAAGTAACCCGGGCCGATGCCGTTGACGTTGATGCCGTGCGGCCCCAGGTCGATGGCCATGCCCTTGGTCAGCATCTTCAGCGCGCCCTTGCTGGCCGCGTAGGCCGCGATGCCCGGGCGGCCCAGTTCGCTTTGCACCGAGCAGATGTTGATGATGCGGCCACGCTGGCGCTTCACCATGTGGCGCGCCACGGCCTGGCCCACGGCGAAAGGGCTTTCCACGTTGGTGCGCAACACCGCCTGCCAGTCGGCCACCGGTTGTTCGTGGAAAGGCGAGCGGCGTGTGATGCCGGCGTTGTTCACCAGGATGTCGATGGCGCCCAGCTCGGCCTCGATTTGGTCCACCGCGGCCACGGCGGCGGTGCTGTCGGTCACGTCGAAAGCACGCGCCTGCACCTGCAAGCCTTCGGCCTGCAGTTGGGCGGCGGCCGCCTGCAAGCGGCCTTCGTCGCGGCCGTTCAGCACCAGGCGGGCGCCGGCCTGGCCCAGCCCGCGGGCCAAGGCCAGCCCGATGCCGGCGGAAGAACCGGTGACGAGGGCGGTACGGCCGTCCAGGCGGAAAGTGTCGGCGGTGATCATGGGTTCAGCGGGGGTGAATGGGGTTCAACCAAGGTGGCGCCTCAGGCGCCGTGTGAAGAAGGTGCCTGCAGCGCCGCCAGGGCTTGCGCCAGTTGGGTGGGCAAAGGCTGTTCGATGGACAAGGCCAGGGCCTGTTCGTCGGCCTGCGGCGGCTGCAGCGTGTCCAGCTGGCTTTGCAGCAAGGACACCGGCATGTAGTGGCCCTGCCGGCCGGCCAGGCGCTGGGCCAGCAGCGGCTGCGGGCCGTGCAGAAACACCAGGCGCAAACCGGGCGCGCCTTCGCGCAACGTGTCGCGGTAGGCCCGCTTCAGCGCCGAACACGACACCACCACGCCCTGCCCCGCCGTTTGGGCCTGGCGCAACACATCGGCCAGGGCCCGCAGCCAGTCGCGGCGGTCGTCGTCGGTCAGCGGTGTGCCGGCGGCCATCAGCGCCACGTTGTGCGGTGGGTGCAGGTCGTCGCCTTCCACGAAGCGCAGGCTCAGCTTTTGAGCCAAGGCCTGGCCCAGCGTGCTCTTGCCACAGCCGCTGACGCCCATCACCACCACACAAGGCGGTGGTTGCAGGCGGGCGGCGGGCACCAGGCTGGACATGGCGGGGCTGCGAAACGGCGGGCGTTTCAGCCCAAGCGCTGGCCGCTGGCGCTGTCGAACACATGCGCCTTGGCGGCGTCCACCTGCAGGTGCACGGTGTCGTCGGGGCGCGCCGTGGTGCGGCCGTGCATCACCACCACCAGGCGCTGGCCGCCCACTTCCAACAGCAGTTCGGTCTCGGCGCCCGTGGGCTCCACCACCACCACGCGGGCGGCGATGCCGGTGCCGTCGGTGGCCAGGCGCAGGTCCGTGGGGCGGATGCCGTAGTGCACGGCCTGGCCGTCGCGGCCGCCGCGGGTGCCTTCGGGCAGCGGCCAGTGCGCGCCCAAGGCCAACACGGCGGCACCGCGCCATTCGCCTTGGAACACGTTCATGGCCGGCGAGCCGATGAACTGCGCCACGAACAGGTTGCCCGGGCGGTCGAACAGTTCCAGCGGCGTGCCGATCTGTTCCACGATGCCGTCGTGCATCACCACGATGCGGTCGGCCATGGTCATGGCCTCGATCTGGTCGTGCGTGACGTAGACCGTGGTGGTCTTCAGGCGCTGGTGCAACGCCTTGATCTCGGCCCGCATGGCCACACGCAGCTTGGCGTCCAGGTTGCTGAGCGGTTCGTCGAACAAGAACACCTTGGGGTCGCGCACGATGGCGCGGCCCATGGCCACCCGCTGGCGCTGACCACCCGACAGTTCACGCGGGTAGCGGTCCAGCAGCGTGTCCAGGTTCAGGATCTTCGCGGCCTTGTCCACCCGCTGGGCCGTGGTGGCCGCGTCGGCCTTGCGCAAGCGCAGGCTGAAGCCCATGTTCTCGCGCACGGTCATGTGCGGGTAGAGCGCGTAGCTCTGGAACACCATGGCGATGTCGCGGTCCTTGCTCTCCAGCTCGTTCACCACCTTGTCGTCGATGAGGATCTCGCCGCCGGAAATCTCTTCCAACCCGGCCAACATGCGCAACAGCGTGCTCTTGCCGCAGCCGCTGGGGCCCACCAGCACCACGAACTCGCCGTCCTGGATGGTGAAGTTGATGCCGTGGATGACCTTGACGCGGCCGTAGGCCTTCTGGATGTCTTTGAAGCTGACGGATGCCATGGGTGGGTCCTGTCGATGGTTCGGATGGGGTCAGCTCTTCACAGCGCCGGCGGTCAAACCGGAAACCATGTAGCGCTTGAAGGTGTAGTAGATGGCGGCGGGCGGCGCGGCGTAGACGAGGCCAGTGGCCATCAGCAGTTCCCAGGGCGAGTCGTCGGCCGACAGGAAGTTGCCCAAGGCCACGGCCAAGGTCACGTCCTGGTCGCGCGACAGCAGCAAGAAGGCATAGAGGTACTCGTTCCAGGCCAGCAGCAGCGAATAGGTGCCCACCGCCACCAACGACGGCACCATCAGCGGCAGGTACACCAGCCAGAACAGCTGCAGCGGGCTGGCACCGTCCATGCGCGCGGCTTCGTCGAGTTCACCGGGCAACTTGTCGCTGGCCTGCTTCAACACCCAGATGCAGTACGGCGAGGCGATGGTGACCATCGCCAAGATCAACGACCACTGGTTGTTCAACAGCCCGTAGTTGCCCATGGTCTTGTACATGGGCACGGCCAGGAAGGCCGCGGGGATGAAGTACGTGAACAGCGCCAGGTTCATCACCGTGCGGCCGCCGCGCACCTTCAGCCGGCTGATGGCAAAAGCCGCGCAGGTGGCCACGAACAGCGTGATGGCGCCCACCGACAGCGCGATGAACACCGAGTTGCCCATCTGCTGCCAGAAGTGGTTCAGGTAGAAGTGCTTCTGGTTGAAGACGATGTCGAAGTTCTGCAGCGTGGGGCTCTTGGGCCACAGCGCGCCGCTGGTGGCGGTGTCGCGTTCGCTGAAGGCGAACAAGGCCATGTGGTAGATCGGGATCAGCGTCCACAGCAGCACCGGCACGCCGATGAGCAGCAGCTGTGCTTCGCCCAGCACGCGCTTGAAAGACAGCTTGCGGCTCATTTGCTCAGCCTCTTCATCATGAAATACACCAGGGGCAACACCATGGGCAGGGCCACGACGATGGCGGCCATGGCCATGTCCACCTGGTCCAGCCGCAGGTAGCGGATGCCCAGCGTGGCCAGCACGTGCGTCAGGTCGGCCGGGCCACCGCCGGTCAGCAGGTAGACGCTGTTGAAGTCGCCCAAGGTCCAGATGGTGGAGAGGATCAGCGACGTGAGGTACAGAGACTTCATCGCCGGCCAGGTGATGAAGCGGAACTTCTGCCAGCGTGTGGCGCCGTCCACGCTGGCGGCTTCGTACTGTTCAGAAGGGATGGCCAGGCGGCCGGCCACCAGGATCAGCGTCCAGAACGGCAGGCTCTTCCAGGTGTGCATCAGCATGGCAAACACCATGGCCAGCGTCGGGTCGTTCAGCCAGTTGGGGCCGTCGGTCAGCGTCAGCTTGAAGATGGTGGTGTTGATGACGCCCCACTCGGGGTTCAGCATGAAACGCACCGACAAGATGGTGGGAATGGACGGCACGGCCCAGGGCAGGATGAAGATGGCCGCGAGGATCTTGATCCACCAGCGCCCCACCACGAAGAAGCCCGACAGCGCCAGCGCCACCAGCATCTTCACGTTGATGGCGATCAGCAGGAACACCACCGTGTTGATGGCGGTACGGAAGAAGATGGGGTCGTCGGCCAACTTGGCGTAGCTGGCCGGGTCACGCGCCAGCCACAGGCCGTAACCCACGGGGTACAGCACGAACACCAGGAACACCAGCACGTAGGGCAGCACCAGCACCCGGCCCCAGAACTCCCAAGGGCTGAGGGCTTTTTTCACCCGGGGAGGGGCGGCGGCAAGGGCTGCAGACATGGTGTCTCCGGCAGGGCCCGGCCGACCGGCGCGCCAAGCACGCCAGTCACACCGGGTGGTTCAGGGGAAGTGGGAAAGGGTGGCGCCGCGCGACACGGTGGCGCCACCCGGCGCAGGCTTCAGTTCGAAGCGACGGCCTTGATGCGGGCGATCATCTCGTCCACGGCCTTGTCCACCGGCACCTTCTCGTTCAGCACGCGGTTCATGGCCTTGGCCCAGACGTTTTCGTTGTTCAACACGGTGAACTTGTAGTTCTTGGTGAACTCGAAAGGCGTGGTGCCGTTCATGAACTGGTTGTAGACGGCCAGGCGGTGCGGGTCACCCTTCCAGAACGGGCTTTGCTGTGCCTTCAACTGCACCGGGAACCAGCGGCCCAGCGCACCCTCGACGTAAGGCGTCAGGTTGGCTTCTTCCAGCATGAAGGCCACGAACTTCTTGGCCGCGGGCTTGTTCTTGGCTTGGTTGAAGATCACACCGGTCTTCACCGCCGCGCGGTAAACCATCTTGCTGCCATCGGGCTTGTTGGGGAAGCCCGCGGTGGCGATCTTCTCGGTGTAGTTGGCCTTGGCGGTGGCCCGCTGCGCTTCGGTGAGCGTGGCGTTGTTCATGTCGTCCAGCCACTTCGCCGCGATGGAGATGGTGGCGTTGTGCGTCATCACCGTGGTCTTGTTGTGGAAGGCCACGTTGTTGTCCGGGTCCTTCCAGCTGGTGGAAGACGGCGGCGTGCAGCCCTTGCCGTAGACGTAGGTGTAGTCGGTCAGCGCGTTGATCAGGCCCTGGCGCACGGCCGGGTCGTCCACCAGCAGCTTGCCGCTGTCGTTGACCAGCTTGACGTTGTGCGCGTCGGCGAAGGTCAGGAAGGAATAGAAGGAGTCGCTGCTGTCCACGCCCATCGGGAAGCCGGTGCCGAAGCCGCGGTTGCCGGTCTTGGCGCGGTAGGCCGGCTGCACCTTCTCGCACCAGAAGCTCCAGTAGCCTTTCCAGTCTTTCGGGATGTCGCTGTCCTTGAAGCCCGCCTCGGCCAGCATGTCCTTCCAGTACTGGATGTGCATGGTCTGCTGCTTGATCGGGAAGGCGTAATAGGAACGCTTGCCGTTGGTGTTGTTCAGCAGGAAGGTGGTGCTCAGCGCGCCGGGTTCGAACTTGCTGCGCAACGGGTCGATAACGCTGGCAATGTCTTCCAGCTTGCCGTCGTAGGCCCACTTGGCCGTGACCTGGAAGTCGTAGACGTCGGCGTAGGCCACGTCGGGCGGTGCGCCGGAATCCAGCGCCGCCACGGTCTTGGGGATCATGTCCTGGATGGGGTACTGCGACAGTTCGACCTTGATGTTCTTGTTCTTCGCTTCGAACTTCTTGATCGCCTCGAACAGCGCGTCGTCCTCGGCCTTGTAGAAGCCCTTCACCCACCAGACGGTGAGCTTCTCTTGTGCCAGCACCGGCTGCGCCGCTGCCAACCCCAGACCGGCCACGGTGGCCGCGATCCACGTCTTCATCTGCATCGTCTGTCTCCTAATGCCCGGTGCGCCGGGCGGGGGTGTGAAAGGAACCTCACTGGCCCGGTTAGCCGGGCTCGTGGTCTTATCGTATGATGATTAGCAACCCACCACCCCGGGACTTTCCCGCAAGCGCCAGGCCGCCGTTTTCCACATGGCGCAAAGGGCAGGCACGCCACCGGCACCGACCGCGCATCAGGCGCGGCACTCGGGCACCGGCGTCACGCAGGGCCGGCCCGCAAACCCTTCGCGCAGGTTCGCAAACGCCAGGTCGGCCATGGCCTGCCGTGTGCTGTGCGTGGCGCTGCCGATGTGCGGCGCCAGCACCACGTGCGGCAGATTGCGCAGGCGTTCAGGCACTTGGGGCTCGGCGGCGAACACGTCCAGCGCCGCACCGGCGATGACGCCCTGCTCCAGCGCCTCGATCAACGCCGCCTCGTCCACGACCGAGCCACGCGCCACGTTCACCAAAATGCCCTTGGCCGGCGAACTGCGACCCAGTGCAGCCAACACCTCGGCGTTGACCAGGTGGCGCGTGGCGGCACCACCGGGCGTGATGACGCACAGGAAATCGCTCTGCTCGGCCAGGGCCACGGCGCTGGCCACGTGGCGGTAGGGCACATCGCTGCGGGCGTTGCGCGTGTGGTACGCCACCTGCATACCGAAAGCGAGTGCACGCTGGGCAATGGCCTGGCCGATGCGGCCCATGCCCAGCACGCCCAGGCGCGAACCGCTCATCTTGCGGGCCAGTGGCATCGGCCCCTGCGGCCATTGCCCGGCACGCACAAAGCGGTCGGCCGCGGGCAGCTGGCGTGCGGCGCACAACACCAGGCCCAGGGCCAGGTCGGCCACGTCGTCGTTCAGCACGTCGGGCGTGTGGGTCACCACCACGCCGGCGGCCTTGGCCGCGGCCACGTCCACACCGTCGTAGCCCACGCCCATCACCGAGATGAAACGCAGCGCCGGCAGTTGGGCGATCAGCGCAGCCGGCACCTTGCTTTCACCGCTGGCCGCGATGGCCTGCACCTGGGGTGCGATGGCGGCGAACGCGGCGGGGTCGGTCTCGTGCAGGCGGTCGTGCACGTTGAAAGCGCCCTGCACATGCGCGGCGTAAGCGGGCGAGAGTTTGGCCACGGCCAGCAGGTGCGGGCGGGCGTCGGAAGCAACGGTGTTCATGGTCGGGCCTAGGGGTTCTACGGTGGGTAGCTCAATCGTCATACCATAGTATGCGCAGCAGATTCGGAGACAACCCCGGGAAATCCTGCATGAGCGACCACGCCAACCGCCCCAAGAAAAAACCCGAGGAACTGCGCAGCCAGCAGTGGTTCGGCCGGCAGGACCGCGACGGTTTCGCCTACCGCAGCTGGGTCAAGGGCAAGGGCGTGCCGCACGACCAGTTCGATGGCCGACCGGTCATCGGCATCTGCAACACCTTCAGCGAACTGACGCCCTGCAACAGCCACTTCCGCACGCTGGCCGAGCAGGTGAAGATCGGCGTTTACGAAGCCGGCGGTTTCCCGCTGGAGTTCCCGGTGATGAGCCTGGGCGAAACGCTGATGCGCCCCACCGCCATGCTGTACCGCAACCTGGCCAGCATGGACGTGGAAGAGAGCATCCGTGGCAACCCCATCGACGGCGTGGTGCTGCTGATGGGCGGCGACAAGACCACGCCCTCGTTGCTGATGGGCGCCTCCAGCGTGAACCTGCCCACCATCGGCGTCAGCGGCGGGCCCATGCTGAACGGCAAATGGCGCGGCCAGGAACTGGGCAGCGGCACGGGCGTGTGGAGCATGAGCGAACAGGTGCGCGCCGGCACACTGAAACTGCAAGACTTCTTCGAAGCCGAGAGCTGCATGCACCGCAGCCACGGGCATTGCATGACCATGGGCACGGCCAGCACCATGGCCAGCATGGTGGAAGCCCTGGGCATCGGCTTGCCCGGCAACGCCGCCTACCCGGCCGTGGACGGCCGCCGCAACGTGCTGGCGCGCGCGGCCGGCCGGCGCATCGTGCAGATGGTGCACGACGACCAGAAGATCGGCGACGTGCTGACGCGCCAGGCGTTTGAGAACGCCATCAAGACACTGGCGGCCATCGGCGGCAGCACCAATGCCGTCATCCATTTGATCGCCATCGCCGGCCGCCTGGGGGTGCCGCTGTCCATCGACGACTTCGACCGCCTGGCCAGCGAACTGCCCTGCCTGGTGAACCTGCAGCCCAGCGGCCAGCACCTGATGGAGGACTTCTGCTACGCCGGGGGCTTGCCGGTGGTGATGAAAGAAATCGCCAGCGTGCTGCACCTGGACGCCGTCACCGCCAACGGCCGCATCGTGGGCGAGAACATCGCCGACGCGGTGAACTTTGACCCGCGTGTGATCAAGACCGTGGCCGAGCCCTTCAAGGACAAGGCCGGCATCGCCGTGCTGCGCGGCAACCTGGCGCCCCGCGGCGCCGTCATCAAGCCCAGCGCGGCCACACCAGCGTTGATGCAGCACACCGGCCGCGCCGTGGTGTTTGAAAGCAGCGACGACTTCCACGCCCGCATCGACGACGACAACCTGGACGTGGACGAGACCTGCATCCTGGTGCTGAAGAACTGCGGCCCCAAGGGCTACCCCGGCATGGCCGAGGTGGGCAACATGCCGCTGCCGCCCAAGGTGCTGAAGAAGGGCATCACCGACATGGTGCGCATCAGCGACGCGCGCATGAGCGGCACGGCCTACGGCACCGTGGTGCTGCACACCGCGCCCGAAGCCGCGGCCGGCGGCACGCTGGCCCTGGTACAAAACGGCGACCTGATCACGCTGGACGTGGCCGGCCGCCGCCTGCACCTGCATGTGGACGATGCCGAACTGGAACGCCGCCGCGCCAGCTGGCAGCCGCCCACGCCACCGCTGAACAGCGGCTACTGGAAGCTGTACATCGACCACGTGCTGCAGGCCGACGAAGGCGCCGACCTCGATTTTCTGGTCGGCCAGCGTGGCGCCTTCGTGCCCAAAGACAACCACTGAATCCAACGCGGCTGGACAACGCCCGCCCCTCGGTGTGGAGCGTCCGGCATGCCGCTGAAACCCCTTCCGGAGATTCCATGAGCACCCCCTTGCAAACCGCCATCGTCACCGGCGCATCGTCGGGCATCGGCGCCGCCTGCGCCACGGCCTTGTTGCGCGCCGGCTGGAACGTGGCCCTGGTGGGCCGCAGGGCCGAAGCCCTGCAGGCCACCATCGCCGCCAGCGGCGCACCGGCCGAACGCGCCCTGGCCGTGCCGGTGGACGTGGGCGTGGCCGCCGACGTGCGCGCCGCCTTCGACCGCGTGCAACAGCACTTCGGCCGCCTGGACCTGCTGTTCAACAACGCCGGTGTGTCGCCACGCGCCACCACGCCCGACGACCTGTCGACCGAAGAATGGGACGCCGCCGTGGCCACCAACCTGAACGGTGCGTTCTATTGCCTGAGCAACGCCTTCAGGCTGATGAAGAGCCAAGCGCCCATGGGCGGCCGCATCATCAACAACGGCAGCATCAGCGCCCACACGCCGCGGCCGGGCAGCATCGCCTACACGGCGACCAAACACGCCATCAGCGGGCTGACCAAGACCGCCTCGCTGGACGGCCGGCGCTTCGACATCGCCGTGGGCCAGATCGACATCGGCAACGTGGCCAGCGACATGACGGCCAAAATGGTGGGCGGTGTGCCGCAGGCCGACGGCCGCATCCTGCCCGAGGACCGCATGGACATGCAGGCCGTGGTCGACACCTTCATGACCATGGCCCGCCTGCCGCTCAGCGCCAACATCCTGTTCACCACGGTGATGGCCACCAAGATGCCCTTTGTGGGCCGCGGCTGAAGCGCCAGCGCAGGCCCTGCCCTTCTCACACCAGAACACCCCCAGGAGACACCCCCATGAGCCAACGCCTGGCCGGCAAGACGGCCTTCCTCACCGCCGCGGGCCAGGGCATTGGCCGTGCCGTGGCCGAAGCCTTTGTGCGCGAAGGTGCACGTGTCATCGCTACCGACCTGAACGCCGGCCTGCTGGAACAGCTGCGCGCCGATACCGGCTGCGAGGTGCGGGTGCTGGACGCCACCAGCGCGGCCGACATCCAGGCCGCGGCCGCCGAGGTGGGCGCTGTGCACGTGCTGTTCAACGGCGCGGGTTATGTGCACGCGGGCACGGTGCTGGACTGCACCGAAGAAGACTGGGACTTCGCCTTCACGCTGAACGTGCGCTCGCAGTTCCGCACCATCAAGGCCTTTCTGCCCGCCATGCTGAAGGCCGGCGGTGGCAGCATCATCAACGTGGCCTCGGTGGCGGGCAGCCTGAAGGGCGCGCCCAACCGCTTCGTCTACGGCAGCACCAAGGCCGCCATCATCGGCCTGACCAAGGCCGTGGCGGCCGACTTCATCACCCAGGGTGTGCGCTGCAACGCCATCTGCCCCGGCACCGTGGAATCGCCCAGCCTGCGCCAGCGCATCGCGGCGCAAGCAGCGGCCAGTGGCCTCTCACTGGAACAGGTGGAAGCCAACTTCGTGGCCCGCCAGCCCATGGGCCGCCTGGGTCGCGTGTCGGAGATCGCCGCGCTGGCGGTGTACCTGGCCAGCGATGAATCGGCATTCACCACCGGCACCACGCAAGTCATCGACGGCGGCTGGAGCAACTGAATATTTCCCGTCAAGGACTACCCATGAAACTGCTGCGACACGGCCCCAAGGGCCAAGAGAAACCCGCCCTGCTAGACGCCCAAGGCCAGGTGCGTGACCTGTCGGCGCTGCTGCCCGACATCACGCCCGCCACGCTGAGCCCGGCCGGTCTGGCCGCGCTGAAGAGCGTGGACGTGAACACGCTGCCCGTGGTGCCACAGGGCACGCTGGCCGTGCCCTGGACGGGCATGGGCAAGTTCTTGTGCATCGGTCTGAACTACGCCGACCACGCGGCCGAGAGCAACCTGCCGATTCCAGCCGAGCCCATCCTGTTCACCAAACCCACCAGCGTGGCTGTGGGTGCCACCCACGCCGTGGTGCTGCCCCAGGGTTCGGTGAAGACCGATTGGGAGGTGGAACTCGGTGTGGTGATAGGCACCAAGGCGCGCTACGTGTCTGAAGCCGATGCGCTGCAGCACGTGGCAGGCTATTGCGTGGTGAACGACATCAGCGAACGCGAGTACCAGATCGAACGCGGTGGCACTTGGGACAAGGGCAAGGGCTGCGACACCTTCGGCCCCGTGGGCCCCTGGCTGGTGACGGCCGACGAAGTAGGCAACCCGCAAGACCTGGCGATGTGGCTGGAAGTCAACGGCCACCGCTACCAGAACGGCAGCACCAAGACCATGATTTTTGGTGTTGCACAGTTGGTGAGTTATGTCAGCCGCTTCATGACGCTGTACCCCGGCGACCTGATCACCACCGGCACGCCACCGGGCGTGGGCATGGGCGTGAAACCCAGCCCGGTGTTCCTGAAGGCCGGTGACGTGATGAAGCTGGGCATCGCCAAGCTGGGTGAACAGCAGCAGACCGTGCATGCTTGGGATCCGGCTTTGATCGACGGCTGACAGTTTTCGGGCTTGGTTCTGGCGTGGCGCACGCTGGAACAGGGCACTGGGGGGCTTCGCTCCGCTCATGTCCTCCGGCTTCGGCCGGCAAGCCGGCCAAAGCCTCCCCCTTTACTTCGCTGCGCGAAGCCCCCCAGCACCCTGTTCCGGCCAGTCGGCATGCCTCATCTGGGGTGCGCCACCCTGGTCGCAGGCCCAGGGTGTCGGGTGACCGGCGCAGCTCAGTAAAGGAGGAGGGGTCGGCGCAGCCGACCCCGGGGGACATGAGCGGAGCCGGTTACCCGGCGGCCTGGGCCCGCCACCACAGCCCGCACGCACAGATCAGCACACAGCGACAAGCCGCCACAGAAACAGGAGCGCAGCCCATGAACCCCACCCTCCGCATCCACGCCAACGACAACGTGGTCATCGCGCGGCAGCAGTTGTTGGGCGGCACGGTGTTGGCGGCTGAAGGCGTCACCGTCAGCGGCCTGGTGCCACCGGGGCACAAGGTGGCCACACAGGCCATCGCGGTGGGGCAGCCGGTGCGGCGCTACAACCAGGTCATTGGCGCGGCCACGCAAGACATCGCGCCCGGCCAGCACGTGCACACGCACAACCTGGCCTTCAGCAGCTTCGAACGCGCCCACGAATTCGGTGCGGCGGCCGAACCCACGGTCTACGTGCCCGAACCCGCCACCTTCCAAGGCATCGTGCGGGCCGATGGGCGCGTGGCCACGCGCAACTACATCGGCATCCTCACCAGCGTGAACTGTTCGGCCACGGCCGCCCGCGCCATCGCCGACCACTTCCGGCGCGACGTGCGCCCCGAAGCCCTGGCCGACTACCCGAACGTGGACGGTGTGGTAGCACTCACCCACGGCATGGGTTGCGCCACCGACAGCGAAGGCGAAGAGCTGGCCGTGCTGCGCCGCACGCTGGGCGGCTACGCGCGCCACGCGAACTTCGCCGCCGTGCTGGTGGTGGGCCTGGGCTGCGAGACCAACCAGATCCAGGGCCTCATCGCCCAGGAAGGGCTGGCCGAAGGCGCGCGGCTGGCGCTGTTCAACATCCAAGACAGCGGCGGCACCGCGCAAACCGTGGCCCGCGGCGTGGCGCAAGTGAAGGCCATGCTGCCCGAGGCCAACCGCGTGCAACGCCAGCCCGTGCCGGCCCGCCACCTGGTGGTGGGCCTGCAGTGTGGCGGCAGCGACGGTTATTCCGGCCTCAGCGCCAACCCGGCCCTGGGCGCGGCCGTGGACCGCCTGGTGCGCCACGGGGGCACGGCCATCCTCAGCGAAACGCCAGAAATCTACGGCGGTGAACACCTGCTGACCCGCCGGGCTGCCAGCCCCGCCGTGGCCCAAGCGCTGCTGGCGCGCATCGCCTGGTGGGAACGTTACACCGCACGCAACGGCATGCAGATGGACAACAACCCCTCGGCCGGCAACAAGGCCGGCGGGCTGACCACCATCTTGGAAAAGAGCCTGGGCGCCATCGCCAAGAGCGGCAGCACACGGCTGGAAGCGGTGTACG
Source organism: Rubrivivax sp. (assembly GCA_046318395.1). Taxonomy (GTDB): domain Bacteria; phylum Pseudomonadota; class Gammaproteobacteria; order Burkholderiales; family Burkholderiaceae_C; genus Rubrivivax. The sequence continues at coordinate 17,264 of JBKCUM010000049.1, read as the reverse complement.
AATACGCCCAGGCCGTGGGCCAGCGTGGTTTTGTCTACATGGACACCCCGGGCTACGACCCCGTGTCGGCCACCGGCCAGGTGGCCGGCGGCGCCAACCTCATCTGTTTCACCACCGGGCGCGGCTCGGCCTACGGCTGTGCGCCCAGCCCGTCGCTGAAGCTCAGCACCAACACCGCTCTTTGGCTGCGCCAGCAAGACGACATCGACATCGACTGCGGCCCCATCGTGGACGGCGCCAGCACCGTGGACGCCATGGGCGAGCGCATTTTCCAGCTGATGCTGGCCACCGCCAGCGGCCAGGCCACGAAGAGCGAACGCCATGGCTACGGCCAGAACGAGTTCGTGCCCTGGCAACTGGGCGCCGTGATGTAAGCCCCCCCGCGGCGCGCCCATCCCCCCAGACCCTGCCAGCCCCGGGTCAGCGCCAGGCGTTAACCTTGGCGGTATGAGGCTCGCTTTGATCACCGACCTGCACGCCAACCGCGAAGCGGTACAGGCCGTGCTGGACCACGCCGCCGGCCAGGCCATCGACCAGTACGCGCTGCTGGGCGACTTCGTGGGCTACGGCGCCGACCCCGGGTGGGTGGTCGACCAGGCCCGCGCCCTGGTGGCGCAAGGCGCCATCGCGGTGATGGGCAACCACGACCTGGCCGTGGTGCGGGGCCCATCGGCCGCCATGCGGCCCGACCCGCGTTACGTGGTGGAGTGGACGCGCGAACGCCTGAACGCCGAGCAGCTGAAGTTCCTGGCCGAATTGCCGCTGAAGGCCGAACTGGACAAGCTGCTGTTCGTGCACGCCAACGCTTGGGCACCGGGCGAGTGGGACTACATCTACGGCCGCGCCGAAGCCGTGCGCAGCCTGCACGCCACGCGCAGCCACATCACCTTCTGCGGCCACATGCACGAGCCGCGCCTGTACAACCTGGCCGCCACCGGCAAGGCCGGGGAGTTCATACCCAGCTCGGGCATGGCCATCACGCTGCTGCCGCACCGGCAGTGGCTGGTCATCCCCGGTTCCGCCGGCCAACCCCGTGATGGCGACCCGGCCGCCTGCTACGCCGTCTACGACGACAGCCGCGGCGAGCTGACCTACTGGCGCGTGCCCTACGACACCGCCGCGGCCGGCGCCAAGATCACCGCCGCGCAACTGCCGCAGCGCCTGGCGGAAAGGCTGGCCGATGGGCAATAAAGCCAGCCCACCCGACAGCGACTTCCCCAGCACCGTGCTGCTGCCCGCCGACGCGCCGCAGACCGTGCCACCACCGGCTGGCCCCGGCCCACTGGTGCCGGGCCTGGTGATCGACCAGTTCCGCCTGGAAGAACGCCTGCACCAGGGCGGCATGGCCCACCTGTGGCGCGTGAGCCTGGTGCACGACGACGCCGACCACCCGCTGGGTGGCGAAGACGGCGCGCTGCCGCTGATCATGAAAGTGCCGCGCATCAAGGGCGGCGAAGACCCGGCCACCATCGTCGGGTTCGAGGTCGAGCAGATGATCCTGCCGGCGCTGCACGGCCCCCATGTACCGCGTTATGTGGCGCGGGGCGATTTCACGCGCCAGCCCTACATCGTGATGGAGCGCATCGAGGGCGATTCGCTGCGCCCGCGGCTGGACGACGCGCCGCTGGCCATCGACGAGGTGGTGGAAATCGGCTCGCGCGTGGCCACGGCCTTGCACGAACTGCACCGCCAGCACCTGGTGCACCTGGACATCAAGCCCAGCAACATCATGTTCCGCAAGGACGGCACGGCCGTGCTGGTGGACTTCGGGCTGTCGCGCCACGACAAGCTGCCCGACCTGCTGGAAGAAGAGTTCAGCCTGCCCATGGGCACCGGGCCCTACATGTCGCCCGAACAGGTGCAGTTCGTGCGCAACGACCCGCGCAGCGACCTGTTCGCGCTGGGCGTGATGCTCTACCACTTCACCACCGGCGAGCGCCCCTTCGGCGCGCCCGACAGCGTGCGAGGCCTGCGCAAGCGCCTGTACGTGGACCCGGTGCCGCCGCGGGTGCTGCGCGCCGACTGTCCGCCCTGGCTGCAGGAGATCATCCTGAAGTGCCTGGAGGTGAAGCCCGAGCGGCGCTACCAAAGCGCCGCGCAGCTGGCGCTGGACCTGCAGAGCCCGGCCCAGGTGGCGTTGACCGCACGCGCCGAACGCAGCAAGCAGGCCGGCCCGGTGAAGGTGTTCAAGCGCTGGTTCTTCGCGCTGGGCGCGGAAAGCCCCAACCCGCAGGCCGGGCCGCAGCTGGGCATCGCCAGCCAGGTGATGAAGAGCCCCATCATCATGGCCGCGGTGGACATCGACAACGCCACGCCCGAGCTGCTGGGCCAGCTGCGCGAAACCGTGCGCCGCATCGTGCTGACCGAACCCGGCGCGCGCCTGGCCTGCGTCAGCGTCATGAAGACCGCGCGCATCGGCATGGACGACCTGGTGGACGGCCAGGGCCAGAGCGTGCACGTGAAACAGCTGGTGGGTCTGAAACACTGGGCCCGGCCCATCAGCAAGGCGCTGATGCTGGACGACGGCCGCCTCACCTTCCACGTGCTGGAAGCACCCGACGCGGCCGCGGCCATCGTGGACTTCGCCGAACGCAACCAGGTGGACCACATCGTGATGGGCGCGCGCGGCAACTCCGCGCTGCGGCGCTACCTGGGCAGCGTCAGCTCGCAGGTGGTGGCGCAGTCGGACTGCACGGTCACCGTGGTGCGGGCCTGAAACGGGCATGGCCCCGGCGCTGCCAGCGCACGGGGCCATAGCCAAGAACACAGCCCCGGCGCTGTGCGCGTTCGGGGCCGTGGGGCTGCGGGCACCGGCCGGCGGCCGGCCCCAGTGCCCGCGGGGTTCAGTCGGCGCGGCGCAGACGGCGGCCGGCCAGCAGGGCCACGCCGGCGAACATCAGGGCCCAGGTGCCGGGCTCGGGGATGCTGGCCACGGCGGCCACGCCGGTGTCGGTGAAGTCGGTGAACACACCGTCCACGCCCAGCTGCATGTAGTAGGCCATCTCGGCCTGCGGGTCGGTGAAACCGTAGCCGCTGGCGTCGTTGCGGAAGGTCCAGGTGTGCACGAACAGGCCGTTGGCGTGCGCAGCTTCGATGACGCCGGTGCTGCCGTCCACACGGCGGTCGTTGATGGTGAGCTGGCCATCGCCGTTGCGGTCCACACCGTCGTCCACGGTCTTCACCAGGTAGGGCTTCCAGGGGCCCACGCCGTCGGCGTAGGTCTTGATGAAGGCCAGGCCCACGTTGCTGACCATGTCGGCGAAGGTCAGCTGGCCGCCGTTCAGCTGCACGTCGTAAGGCTGGCGGTAAGGGTCGACCAGGCTCATGGAACCATCGGCCTTCACGTCGTCGGCGTCCACCAGCTGCACCAGGCGGATGTCGGTCTGGCCGTTCAGGTACTGCAGGTTGCTGACTTCGAACGACTGGATGAACACCGGCGCGTTGGCGCTGTTGCCGTAGGCCGCGTGCAGGGTGTTGACCAGCTTGTCTTCGAACACCTTCTTGCCAAACAGGCCGTCGTGGAAGGTGCTGTGTTTCACCTCGGGGTAGATGCCCACGGTGCGGCCGGTGGCCAGGCTTTGCGACTTGGCCAGCGCGATGATCTCGTCCAGCGTGGGGATGCTGAACTGGCCGTTGAAGCTCTGGTCGCGGCTGGCGCGCGGCTGCACGGCGCGCAGGGTCTTGATCTCGGCCAGCGTGAAGTCGCTGGCGAAGTAGGCCGTGGTGGCCACGCCGTCGACGATGCGCGTGGTCTTGCGCTCGGCGCCGAACTTGCTGGCCACGTCGGTGGTGCTGTCCAGCATGGGCTCGTGGCGGGCGATCAGCACCCCGTCCTTGGTCATCACCAGGTCGGGTTCGATGTAGTTGGCACCCAGCTGGATGGCCTTGGCATAGGCCTCCAGCGTGTGCTCGGGCAGGTAACCCGAAGCGCCGCGGTGGGCGATGACGATGGGCGCTTTGCCGTCCAAGGTGTTGAAGGCGGGGGTGGACGTGCTGGCCTGGGCCGGCAGCGCCACGGTCAGGGCAGCGGCCAGGGCCACGGCGGCGGGCCACAGGGTGCGGGGCAGAATGTGCATCTCGGTACTCCTCTTGTGTTTCGGTGTCGGGGGCCGGCCCGGGCAGGCTCTGCGCCGAACGGCCCAACGCAGTGGATGAGTGTCCAGAGCCCCTGTGACCCAACCGTGACAAACCATGGCACCCCCTGGTTCGTCAGCGTGCCTGCTGACGTCTTGAAACCCTTTGTGGCAAGCCACCACCCCGCATGAGCCCCAACGCCCCCGCCGCCGCGCCCCGTGCCGCCCCCGCCGACAACCCCTGCCTGCGCTGCGGCGCCTGTTGCGCCAGCTTCCGCGTGGACTTCGACCGTGAGGAATGGGCCGGCGGCGAAACCGGCCAAGGCGTGCCCGAAGGCCTGGCGGTGGCCATCACCGACCGCCTGTGCCGCATGCGTGGCACCGACCACCAACCGCCGCGCTGTGCCGCCCTGGTGGGCCACGTGGGCGTGAAAGCGGCCTGCGGCATCCACGAATGGCGGCCCTCGCCCTGCCGCGAATTCGGCGCGCGCGCGCCCATGGGCGTGGGCGACGAGGCCTGCGACGCGGCGCGGCGGCGCCACGGGCTGCCGCCTTTGTGAGGCGGATCCGCTGGACGAGCAGATCGGCCGCTGGCTTGGTGCGGAAGTGTTCCACGCTCCGGGGCGTTGCCCCGGGCCATGAAACTCAGGGCGCCGTGTCCGGCGGCGGCAGCACCGCAGTGACCTCGATCTCCACCAGCGCCCGGTCTTCCACCAAGGCCACCACCTGCACCGCCGTCATCGCCACGCTGAAGTGGCCGATGAGTTCGCGGTAGACCGCGCCGATGGCGCGCGCCTGGGCCAGGTAGTCGCGTTTGTCCACCAGGTACCAGGTCATGCGGGTGATGTGCTCGGGCCCGGCGCCGGCTTCGGCCAGCACGGCCACCACGTTGGCCAGGGCCTGGCGCACCTGGTCCACCAGGCGGTCTTCGCCCGGTGGGTTGGGCCAGCGGCCTTGGCCGTCCCAGCCGATCTGCCCGGCCACGAACACCGTGGCCCCGTGGGCCAGCACACCGTTGGCATAACCTTTGGGCGGCGCCCAGCCGGCGGGTTGCAGGGTCTTCATGCGGGGGTCTCCAGGCAGGTGGTGAAGGCCGCGCGCAGGTCGGCCGGCCAGGGCTGGGCGCGGTGCGTCTGCAGGCTGGTGCACACCAGCACCTGGCGCACGCGCAGCCGGGTTTCTTCGAAGGTGGGGCCGCCCTGGGCTTCGTGCAGCAGGTGCAGCGAACTGCCGCCCAGGTGCTGCAGGTGCAGGCGCCACTGCAGGGCGTCGCCATGGCGGCTGATGGCGGTGAAGTCGCATTCCAGCCGCACCGTGGGCAAGCCCAAGCGGCGCGGGCCGATGAGCGCGGCGTAGGCCAGGCCCAGGCGCTCGTCGAACCACTGTTCGACCACGCCGTTCAGCATCACCAGGTACTGCGGAAAGAACACGATGCCGGCGGGGTCGCAGTCGGAAAACGCCACACGGCGCGCGGCGGTGAAGGCCGGGCGCTGCGCAGCCGGTGGTGCGGGGTTCAGGGCGACCATGGGCGTACCGGGTTCAGGCGTCGCGCAGCTTGAAGCGCTGCAGCTTGCCGGTTTCGGTGCGCGGCAGCACGGTTCGGAACTCGATGGCGCGCGGGTACTTGTAGGGCGCGATGGTCTGCTTCACGAAGTTCTGCAGCGTGGCCACCATGTCGGCGTCAGGCGCTTCGCCGGGTTTCAGCACCACGTAGGCCTTGACGATCTGCCCACGCGCTTCATCGGCCACGCCGATCACCCCGCATTCGGCCACGGCCGGGTGCAGCAGCAGCGCGCCTTCCACCTCGGGGCCGGCGATGTTGTAGCCGCCGGAGATGATCATGTCGTCGGTGCGCGCCTGGTAGACGAACTGGCCGTCGGTGTCCACCAGGTAGGCGTCGCCGGTGAGGTTCCAGCCGTTCTGCACGTATTGGGCCTGGCGTGCGTCGTCCAGGTACTTGCAGCCGGTGGGGCCTTTCACGGCCAGGCGGCCCACCTGGCCGGGCGGCAGTTCACGGCCCTGGTCGTCCAGCACGGTGGCCACGTAGCCCGGCACGGGCACGCCGGTGGCGCCAGGCCGGGCCTGGGTCTCGTCCGCGCTGATGAAGATGTGCAGCAGCTCGGTGCTGCCGATGCCGTCGATGATGTTGAGGCCCGTGGCCTGCTGCCACAGGCTGCGCGTGGCCGCGGGCAAGGCCTCGCCGGCCGACACACATTTGCGCAGCGAAGCCAGGTCGTGTGACGGCACCTGGGCGGCCATGGCGCGGTAGCTGGTGGGCGCGGTGAACAACACCGTCGCGCGGTGCGCGGCGATGGCGGGCAGCAAGGTGTCGGGCGTGGCCTTGTCCAGCAGCACGCTGCTGGCACCCACGCTCATGGGGAACAACAGCAAGCCGCCCAGGCCGAAGGTGAAGGCCAGCGGCGGGCTGCCGATGAACACGTCGTCGGCCCGCGGGCGCAGCACGTGCGGCGGCCAGCAGGCGCAAGCGGCCATCACGTCGCGGTGGAAGTGCAGCGTGCCCTTGGGCACGCCGGTGGCGCCTGACGTGAAGGCCATCAGCGCCACGTCGTCGGCGGCGGTGTCCACGTTGTTGAACGTGGCCGGCTGCCCTGTGGCAAGTTCGGCCAGTTCGCCGCTGCAACCCGGGCCGAAGTGCAGCACCTGCCGCAGCGTGGGGCAGTCGGCCTGGGCCAGCGCCAGTTCTTCGGCCAGGCGGCTGTCGCACAGCGCGTGGCTGATCTGCGCTTTGTCGACGATGGCCTTCAGTTCGCGCGCCCGCAGCAGCGGCATGCTGCCCACCGCGATGCCCCCAGCCTTCACCACAGCAAACCAGCAGGCCGCCAGCATCGGCGAATTGGCGCCGCGCAGCAGCACCCGTTGGCCGGGCACCAGGCCCTGCGCCTGCACCAGCACGTTCGCGATGCGGTTGGCCTGGGCCTGCAGGTCGGCGTAGGTCCAGCGCAGGCCGGCGCCTTGCAGGCACAGGCGGTCGCCCTGGCCCTGGGCCACCCAGCGGTCCAGCAGTTCGCTGGCGCAGTTCAGCCTTTCGGGGAACTGCAGTTCGGGCAGGTTGAACAGCAGTTCCGGCAGGGCTTCGGGCGGCGGCAGGCGGTCGCGGGCGAAGCTGTCGACGTGGGCGGAAGTGGCCATGGTCTGGGCGCCGGGTTCAGGCCGGCGTCAGCGGGGGCGATGGCCCATTCTTTGACCAGATAGTTTAGTTGTCAACCATTTTCCCCAGGCCCGCACTATCATCCCGGGCATGGACCCGCAGCGCCCTGTTTTGCCCCCCGCACCGGCCACCGCCAGCGCCGCCCAGGCCCGCCGGCTGTGGGACATCTCACCGCCCGTGCACGCCGGCTCGCCGGTGTTCCCGGGCGACGCGCCTTTCCAGCAGCAGTGGGCCGCGCGCATCGGCCCGCAGTGCCCGGTGAACCTGACGACGCTGACGCTCAGCCCGCACACCGGCGCCCACGCCGACGCCCCGCTGCACTACGACGACGCCGGTGCGGCCATCGGCGCGGTGGACCTGGCCCCCTACCTGGGCCCCTGCCGCGTGGTGCACGCCATCGGCTGTGGCCCGCTGATCGAACCACAGCACCTGCAACATGCACTGACCCACCTGCCGCCACGGGTGCTGGTGCGCACCTATGCGCAAGCGCCGGTGGACCGCTGGGACCCGGCGCTGCCCGCCTACGCGCCAGAAACCGTGGCGCTGTTGGCCAGCCTGGGCGTGGTGCTGATCGGCATCGACAGCGCCAGCGTGGACCCGGCCGACAGCAAGACGTTGGACAGCCACCAACAACTGCGCCAACACGGCCTGCGTGTGCTGGAGAACCTGGTGCTGGACGACGTGCCCGAGGGCGACTACGAACTCATCGCCCTCCCGCTGAAGTTGACCACGGCCTGCGCTTCTCCAGTCCGCGCTGTGTTGCGTTCACTGGCCTGAAACCTTCTCCCTCGGCGCCATGCGCCCCGCAAGGAACCCCATGACCTTCACCCGACAAGACGCCCTGGCGCTGGACGCCGCCGACGCCCTGGCCCCGCTGCGCGCCCAGTTCAGCCTGCCCGAAGGCCTGATCTACCTGGACGGCAACTCGCTGGGCGTGCTGCCCGTGGCCACGGCCGCGCGGGTGCAGCAGGTCATCACGCAGGAATGGGGCACGGACCTGATCCGCAGCTGGAACAGCGCCGGCTGGATCACGCTGCCGCAGCGCGTGGGCGACAAGGTGGCGCGCCTGGTGGGCGCGGCGCCGGGTGAACTGGTGGTGGCCGACAGCACCTCGGTGAACCTGTTCAAGGTGCTGGCCGCGGCGCTGCACATTGCCAAAGCTGACGCGCCGCAGCGCCGCCGCATCGTCAGCGAACGCAGCAACTTCCCCACCGACCTGTACATCGCCGAAGCGCTGGCCAAGGAACGTGGCTACGAACTGGTGCTGGCCGAACCCGACGAGATCGCCGGCCTGCTGGACGACGACTGCGCGCTGCTGATGCTGACGCACGTGAACTACCGCACCGGCCGCATGCACGACATGGCCGCGGTCAGTGCCGCCGCGCACGCCGCCGGTGCGCTGGTGGTGTGGGACCTGGCGCACAGCGCCGGGGCCGTGCCCGTGCACCTGAACCGAGACGGTGCCGACTTCGCCGTGGGCTGTGGCTACAAGTACCTGAACGGCGGCCCGGGCGCACCGGCCTTCGTGTGGGTGCACCCGCGGCACGCCGAACGTTTCTGGCAGCCGCTGGCGGGCTGGATGGGCCACGCCGCGCCGTTCGAGTTCACGCCCGACTACCGCCCCGCCGCCGGCGTGGGCCGCTACCTGTGCGGCACGCCGGCCGTGCTGGCCATGTCGGCGCTGGAATGTGGTGTGGACACCGTGCTGGCCGCAGAACCGCTGGGCGGCCTGCCCGCGCTGCGCGCCAAGAGCCTGGCGATGACACGTTTGTTCGCCGACCTGGTGACGGCCCGCTGCCCGCAGCTGCGCCTGGTGTCACCCACCGACGATGCCTGGCGTGGCAGCCAGGTCTGCCTGGCCCACGACAGCGGCGCCTACGCCATGGTGCAGGCGCTGATCGCACGCGGCGTGGTCGGCGACTTCCGCGCGCCCGACGTGCTGCGCTTCGGCTTCACGCCGCTGTACCTGCGTTTTGTGGACGTGTTCGACGCCGCCGAACACCTGGCCCAGGTGCTGGCCAGCGGCGAATGGCAACGGCCCGAGTTCAACCAGCGCCACGCGGTGACCTGAACCAAACCGCCCAACCCCGCTGCCCCCCCGTTGAACCCAGGAGACCCCCATGAGCGGCTGCCCCATGCACCCCACGCCGGCCTCGGCCGAACCCGCTGACACGGCCGCGGCCGCCGAGACCGGCGCCCTGCAGCACCACGGCGCGCAGCTGGATTTCAGCGCCGACATGAGCTACGGCGACTACCTGCACCTGGACGCCGTGCTGAACGCCCAGCACCCGCTGAGCCCCGACCACAACGAGATGCTGTTCATCGTGCAGCACCAGACCAGCGAGTTGTGGATGAAGCTGATGCTGCACGAGCTGCACGCCGCCGTGGCCGCGCTGGCGCAAGACCGCCTGGCGCCGGCCTTCAAGATGCTGGCGCGCGTGAGCAAGATCATGGAACAGCTGGTGCACGCCTGGGACGTGCTGGCCACGATGACGCCGCCCGAGTACAGCGCCATCCGCCCCTACCTGGCCAAGAGCAGCGGGTTCCAGAGCTGGCAGTACCGCTGCATCGAATTCAGCCTGGGCAACAAACACGTGGCCATGCTGCAGCCCCACGCCCACCGGCCCGACCTGCTGGCCCATGTGCAAACGGCCTACCAGGCGCCTTCGTTGTACGACGAAGCCCTGCGCCTGCTGGCGCGGCGTGGCATCGCCGTGCCGGCCAGCCACACCGAACGCGACTGGACGCGCCCCTACGAGGCCAGCGACGGCGTGGAACAAGCCTGGCTGCAGGTCTACCGCGACCCCGAGGCGCACTGGGACCTGTACCAGCTGGGCGAAGAGCTCACCGACCTGGAAGACGCCTTCCGCCTGTGGCGCTTCCGCCACCTGACCACGGTGGAACGTGTCATCGGTTTCAAGCGCGGCACCGGCGGCACCGGTGGGGTGAGCTACCTGCGCAAGATGCTGGACGTGGTGCTGTTCCCGGAGATCTGGCGCCTGCGCACCCAGCTCTGAACCGGCCGCCTGCGCCGCGCGGCGCACCGACGCTTGGCACGCTTCGTGCCTATTGCGTCCGGTGCTTCTTCGCGGCCAGGCGTCTTTCGGCGCCGACGTTGCCGATGAAGCCCATTCAAAACCCGCCTCGCTGGAGGCCACATTTGGAGGCTGCATGAAACGTCGTCAACTGCTCGCCGCGGGCACCGCTTCGGGGCTGGCCGCGCCGACTTGGGTCGCTGCCCAAGGCGCCGCCTGGCCCACGCGCGGGCCGATCAAGCTGATCGCCCAGTACCCGCCGGGCGGCCTGGTGGACACCGTGGCGCGCCTGCTGGGCCCGCACCTGTCGCAGGCGCTGGGCCAAACCGTGGTGGTGGAAAACCGCCCCGGCGCCGGTGGCCTGGTGGGCACCGATTTCGCGTCCAAACAGCCAGCCGACGGTTATTCGCTGCTGGTCAGCCATGCCTCGGTGCACGTCTACGCGGCGGCCACACGCAGCAGCCTGCCGTTCGACCCGGTGGCCGACTTCACCCACATGGGCATGCTGGTCGAAGCGCCCATGCTGCTGCTGGTGCGCAAGGACTCGCCGTACCAAACGCTGGCGCAGTACGTGAACGCGGCCAAGACCAAACCCGTGCGCTACGGCTCGTCGGGCATCGGCAGCGCCAACCACCTGTACGGCGAGTTGCTGAAGATCGAAGGCCAGGCGCCCGAGCACGACCACGTGCCCTACCAGGGCAGCGCACCGGCCATGCAAGACCTGCTGGGCGGCCAGATCGACGGCGTGTTCGACCCCGTCACCACCAACGTGGCCGCGCTGAAGGCCGGTGCCATCCGCGCGCTGGCCATCTCCACGCCGCAGCGCCTGCCAGCCCTGCCCAACATCCCCACCTTCGCCGAACAAGGGTTTGGTTCGCTGACGGGTTCGCAGTGGCTGGGCCTGTCCGGTCCCAAGAACCTGCCCGCACCCATCGTGCAGCGTATCAGCGCATTGATCCCGGAACTGCTGACCAAACCCGACGTGGCCGCGCGCTTGGAAGACATCCAGACGCTCGCACGCAAGACCCCGGTGCTGAACGACGATTTCGCCAAGCTCATCCGCCAGCAGATCACCACCTGGACGGCGGTGGCCAAGCGCGCCAAGGTCGAGGTGATCGTCTAAGAAGCTGTGAACGAACCACTCACGCCCGCTCGACGCGCCCTGACGGCCGGGTTCGTCGTTGCAAATGCTCGCCATATCTCTGGATATGGCTGTGCTTTGCGCCTAGATCCCGACCGCCCTGTCGCGCCGCTCGGACGCGACCGGTTCATTCACAGCTTCTGAGCCTGCAGGCGGTGAAGGTGCGCGGCACGCCGACGGGCCCCGGCCCACAATGCCTGGCATGACCGAAGTCGACTTCCAAACCATCACCGCCTACCAGCGCTACAAGCTGATGGCCAGCCTGATCGTGCCGCGGCCGGTCGCGCTGGTCACCACGCTGGGCCGCAACGGGGTGGCCAACGCCGCCCCATTTTCCATGTTCAACATGGTGGGCGAAGACCCGCCGCTGGTGATGATCAGCCTGAACCGCGTGCACGATGGCCGGCTGAAGGACACGGCGGCCAACATCCTGGACAACGGCGAGTTCGTCGTGCACATCGCCGACGAAGCCATCGCGCGCCAGATGCACGACTGCGGCCAGGCCTTTCCACCGGACGTGAGCGAACTGCAGGCCGTGGGCTTGACGGCCGCCCCCTCACACACCGTGAAACCACCACGCATCGTGGAAGCGCCGGTGGCCTTCGAGTGTGTGCTGCACGAAACCCTGCAGACCGACAGCCGCTACGTCTTTTTCGGCCGGGTGCAGTGGATGGCCGCGCGGCCGGGCTTGATCGACACGCAAGCCTGGCGCGTCAACCTGCAAGACTTTTCGCCCGTGGCCCGCTTCGGCGCCAGCTTCTACATCCGCTGCGCCGACCGCTTTGCCATGGCCGACGGGCCCGGGTCGGCCGCCAGCACAGAAACGCCGATCGACCGGCTGTGAGGGCGCGGGCCACAGGGCCCGGCTGTGGACCCGGGTAGACGCACCGACGGTGGGCGCTTCACGCCCGCCAGCACACCGAAATCGGCACAAGTGCGCCAAACGACACGGCAGCCGCGGCGCACAAAGCGCGCTTTCACTGAATTCAGGGGAAATGCGCTAAAGTTACAGCCTGCAACACCTGACCGCAAACCGCGTGAAAGCGCGGGACGCAAAGCCTCCGGCCTACAGCGCACGGGGCCGCCCCCAGGGCGGCCGCGCCACGGTAGCGGGGCTGCCGGCCGGCAACCGCCGGTTGGCCTCACCACCACGAGGCACACCATCGCTACCTCCACACCCCGCTTGTCGGCGCTGTTCAGCGCCGCCCTGGCCACCGTCGCCACCGCCAGCTTGGCCACTGCGGCCCAGGCCCGGGGTCTGGACAACTTCCGCATCTTCGAACAGGTGCGCGAGACCGAACCCACCAGCGACCGCCTGATCGTGCGCTACCGCGACGGCCGCAGCAGCGTCACCACGGCGCGGCAGAGTGCCGCACTGCAGGTCGCGGGCAACCGACAGGGCGTGCGCCTGCAGCACCACCGGCAGACCGCCGGCGGCGCCCAGGTGCTGCAGTTGAACCGCCGCTTGGCGGTGGACGAGCTGCAGACCCTGGCGGCCAACCTGCAGGCCAGCGACCCGGACATCGAATACGCCGAACCCGACCGCATCCTGCGCGCGCTGGGCACGCCCAACGACGCCCTGTTCGCCCAACAATGGGCGCTGACCGACGCCACCGGCGGCGTGCGCGCGCCCACGGCCTGGGACCGCAGCACCGGCGCTGGCGTGGTGGTGGCCGTCATCGACACCGGTGTGCGACCGCACGCCGACCTGAAGGCCAACCTGCTGGCGGGTTACGACTTCGTCACCAGCACCCGGCAAAGCAACGACGGCAACGGCCGCGACGCCGACGCCAGCGACCCTGGCGATGGGGTGGCCGCCGGTTTCTGCGGCAGCGGCAGCCCCGCGGCCAAGAGCAGCTGGCACGGCACGCACGTGGCCGGCATCGTCGGCGCGGTGGGCGGCAACGCCACCGGCGTGGCCGGCGTGGCCTACGGGGCCAAGGTGTTGCCGGTGCGCGCTTTGGGCCGCTGCGGCGGTTACAGCTCGGACATCGCCGACGCCATCGTGTGGTCGGCCGGTGGCAGCGTGGCCGGTGTGCCGGTGAACGCCACACCGGCCAAGGTCATCAACCTGTCGCTGGGCGGCACAGGCGCCTGCGACAACACCACGCAAAACGCCGTCAACGCCGCCCGCGCCAAGGGCGCGGTGGTGGTGGTGGCTGCGGGCAACAGCAACACCAACGCCAACACCGCCACCCCGGCCAACTGCGCCGGCGTCATCACCGTGGCGGCCACCAACAAGGCCGGCGGCAAAGCCAGCTATTCCAACACCGGCAGCAACGTGGCGCTGGCAGCGCCGGGCGGCGACGGCAGCGGCGGCATCCTGTCCACACTGAACAGCGGCACCCAGGCACCGGGCGCCGACAGCTACGCCAGTTACATGGGCACCTCGATGGCCGCGCCCGTGGTCAGCGGTGTGGCCGCACTGGTGATGGCCGCCAACCCCAAGCTCACGCCCGACCAGGTGGCCACGGTGCTGAAAACCAGCACCCGCGCCTTCCCCGCCACCTGCAACGGCTGTGGCAACGGCCTGGTAGACGCCAACGCCGCCGTGCTGAAGGCCCTGGGGGTCACGGCACCCGCACCTGCACCTACGCCCGCGCCCACGCCGGCACCTGCACCCGCACCGGTACCTTCCCCGCTCAGCGTGGCCGAGGTGGAACCCAACAACACCGTCGCGCAAGCGCAGGTGTTGGCCACGGCGGTCCGCACCGTCACCGGCACCGTGAAGGTGGGCGACAACGACCACAGCCGCGTCACGCTGCCAGCCAAGGGCACGCTGACCGTCAGGCTCAGCGGCCTGAGCAACGCGGCATTGGGCCTGGCGGTGATGAACACCGCCGGCCAGACGCTGGCCGTCACCACCGGTGCCGCTGGGGGCACACGGCAGATCGTGGTGAACAACGCCGGCAGCGCCCCCGTGGCCCTGGTGGTGCGGGTCTACCAGAGCAGCGGCGCCCCAGGCGCTTACACGCTGAACCTGGCTTACTGACCCCCGCCGAACGGGGCGACAGCGCCCCCCCTAGAAAGCCAATCCCGGCCGCCACTTGTTACAAGTGGCGGCCGTTGGCATGTTCACGCGCGCGCCGGGCTTTTCTAGGTAAACCTGAAAAATTCATGCGAAGCAATGCACGGCCTTGGTGCGCCAATTTGTTAAGCAAATTGACGTTTCGTTACATCGGAAACAACATAGCAGCCTGTTCTCCAGCCCCTGCGCCACCCCGCGCAGCGGCGCCGGCAGGGCCTGCGCACAGACGGTCGCCACCCGCGGCCTGAAGCTGGGGTCTGCCGACACAAACCCATGTCTGGCCCACCCCATGCACCCACTGCCCCGCCGCCCGCTGCACCCTGCCCAACCGGCCCACACGCCCGGCCACCGCCGCGCCAGCAGCATGGCCGTGTGGGGCGTGGCACGTGGTTGGGCGTTGGGCGCCTTGGCGTTGTGCGCCAGCCTGGCGCCCGCGGCGGCCCAGGGCTTGGGCGCCACGGTGGCCCCTTCCAGCGTGGCAGCGCCCAGCACCGTGGCCGGTGCCGCGCAGAGCGACCGCCTGATCGTGCGCTACCGCGACAACGGCCGCCGCCAGGCGCAAGCCGCGGGCCGCAGCAGCCGCGCCCAGGCCGCCTTGGCCGTGGCCGCCAACCGCCAGGGCGTGCAACTGCGCCTGCAGCACGAGGGCGCACAGGGTGTGCAGGTGTTCCAGCTGAACCGCGCGCTGCCCCTGGCTGCGCTGCAGAACCTGGCCGCCAGCCTGCGTGAAGGCGACCCGGATGTGGAGTTCGCCGAACCCGACGTGCTGATGCACACCCAAGCCCTGCCCAACGACCAGCTGCTGAACCAGCAGTGGGCGATGCTGGACGACACCGTGGGCATCCGCGCGCCCCTGGCCTGGGAGCGCAGCACCGGCCGCGGCGTGGTGGTGGCGGTGGTGGACACCGGCGTGCGCCAGCACCTGGACCTGCGCGCCAACCTGCTGCCCGGCCACGACTTCATCAGCAGCACCCACCACAGCGCCGACGGCGACGGCCGCGACGCCGACGCCAGCGACCCTGGCGACGCCGCCGCCGCTGGCACCTGCAGCAGTGGCAGCGAAGCCCGCCAGAGCAGCTGGCACGGCACCCACGTGGCCGGCATCGTGGCCGCGGTGGGCGGCAACGCCACCGGCGTGGTGGGCGTGGCCTACGGCGCCCGCGTGCTGCCGGTGCGCGCCCTGGGCCGCTGCGGCGGTTACACCTCGGACATCGCCGACGCCATCGTCTGGGCCGCCGGCGGCGACGTGGCCGGCGTACCGGCCAACCCCACGCCGGCCCGCGTGATCAACCTGTCCATGGCCGCGCTGAGCACCTGCGCACAGACCACGCAACGCGCCATCGACTTCGCCCGCAGCCGCGGCGCCGTGGTGGTGGCCGCCGCCGGCAACCACGGCGGCGAGACCTCGGCCAGCGCACCGGCCAACTGCCGCGGCGTCATCGCCGTGGCCGCCACCGGCCCGCAGGGCGGCAAGGCCAGCTACAGCAACCACGGCGCGGCCGTCAGCCTGGCCGCGCCGGGCGGCGACCTGGGCCAGGGCATCCTGTCCACGCTGAACAGCGGTGTGGCCGGCCCGGGTGCCGACAGCTACGCCGCTTACCAGGGCACCTCCATGGCCGCACCGGCCGTGGCCGGCGTGGCCGCGCTGATGCTGTCGGCCAACCCGCGCCTCACGCCCGACCAGGTCGCGCAGTTGCTGCGCAGCACGGCGCGGCCCTTCAGCGCGGCGTGCACCGGCTGCGGTGCGGGCCTGGTGGCCGCCCCCGCGGCGGTGGCCGCGGCGGCCAACGCCCCGCTGCAGGCAGTTAACGCCGAGAAAGTGGTGACACGCGCACCCCTCCACAACGCTTGCCCGTCCGCCGCCACAAGTCTGCTGAATTGCTTACGCCGGCAAGCCCAGCGTTGAGCACCCGGCTGAATTGCGGGCGGGCCGGAGTAGCCGTCGCCTGAGGCACAAACCAACCCGGGTTAACACGCCCACCCGGGAGGCCACGGGCCTGGCCGGCGGCTCCTAGAATCTGCGGCTTCTGCCTATACGCCTGCGCCAGCCACGTCGGCGCGCCGCCATGGACACCCGCACCAACCCCACCCGCCAACGTATCGCCCAACTGCAGGGCGTGCTGCAAGAAGCCGGCGTTTACGCCCTGCTGGTGCCCAGCGCCGACCCCCACCTCAGCGAGTACCTGCCCGAGCGCTGGCAAGGCCGCGAATGGCTGTCGGGCTTCACCGGCAGCATGGGCACGCTGGTGGTCACGCAACAAGGCGCGGCGCTGTTCGCGGACAGCCGTTATTGGGTGCAGGCCGAAGCCGAACTGGCGGGCACGGGCATCACGCTGGAGAAGATTCCCACCGGCAATTCCTCGGCCCACATCGACTGGCTGGCGCGCCAAACCCCGCGCGGCCAGACCGTGGCCGTGGACGGCCAGGTGCTGGGCCTGGCCGCGGCCAAGCTGCTGCAGGCCGCGCTGCAAGAAGCTGGCGTGGCGCTGCGCACCGACCTGGACCTCATCGCCCGCATCTGGCCCGACCGCCCGGGCCTGCCCACCGCGGCCGTGTACGAGCACGCCGCACCGCAGGCCACCGTGCCGCGCGCGGCCAAGTTGGCCCAGGTGCGTGCGGCCATGGCCGCGCACGGTGCCACGCACCACTTCGTCAGCAGCGTCGACGACATCGCCTGGCTGACCAACCTGCGCGGCAACGACGTCACCTACAACCCCGTGTTCCTGGCGCACCTGTTGGTCGATCTCAGCGGCGCGACACTTTTCATCGGCGCGGGCAAGCTGGACGCCACGCTCGCAGCCACGCTGGCGGCCGACGG